>JABSRR010000148.1 GCA_013215025.1 Pseudomonadales bacterium | reverse complement strand
AGATCACGCAGACCACGCAGACCATAATCAAGCATCACACAGCGACATCGTAGCTAAGTACCAATTTCAATGCGCAGATGTTAAGGCTGTTAAGGCATTAACACTTGAGTTATTCCAGGTATATCCTGCGATTGAAACGGTGCAAGCTGAGGCCGTGATGCAGTCGGGCCAATATTTTCAGCGCTTAGTTGCGGCAGCTAAGCGATGGAATCTAGAGTAAATTTATGGCTTCGGTAGATACAATTTTACATGCGGCAGAGCAGCAGTGCAGTGCAAACGGCGTTAAGTTAACCAGTAAGCGTAAGCATATTTTATCGGCCTTGCTGCAGTCAGAAAAAGCGCTGTCAGCTTATGAAATCACCGATTTTTGCCAGCAACATTTTGGTTTGTCGATGCCTACCATGTCGGTGTATCGAATACTGGATTTCTTGCAACAGCAACATTTGGTGCATGCCTTAAAAATTGCTAACAAGTATGTTGCTTGTTCGCATATCAGCTGTGAGCATGATCATCAGATACCACAGTTTTTAATTTGCAGCGCCTGTCAGCGAGTTAAAGAAGTCGGGATTAGCCAATCCCTCATGCAGTCATTGTCAGCCTGTGTTGATCAGGCAGGCTACCAACTGCAAAGTCCACAATTAGAGATGGATTGTCTATGCGAAAATTGCAAGCCATCACCCTCAGCTGCCTAAGCCAAAATTAGCTCGATCTATAAGACCTTATCGCATGATTAAATTTATTCGCCCATTCGGAGATTCCTTAGCCATTAGCCTGTCGATGCTATGCACGATTCATTGTCTATTACTGCCGGTGATTCTCGTCTGGCTGCCAACGCAAGCAGTATTACTGCTTGAGGATGAGTCGTTTCACCTTGGCATGCTAGCACTGGTAATTCCCTGTAGCCTCCTATCGTTGGCGTTGGGCTGTCAGAAGCATCGAAACTTTCGCTTATTTGCTTTAGGTGCAATCGGTGTGGCTGCGTTAATGCTTGCTATCACGCCACTGGCCGAGCTGTTGCTGGCTGAGGGTGAAACCGTGTTCACGGTGATGGGTGCTGGACTTATAGCGCTTGCCCATCTAATTAATTTTCGCTTATGTCGACAGCATGATTGTCACTGTGCCGATTCGGCCGCAAGTCCCTAGTTATGTCAAACTTGGCTATTCAAGCAGTACCTACGCATCTAATTACGGGTTTTCTAGGCGCAGGAAAAACGTCAACTATTCTGCATTTGCTGCAACAGCGCCCCGAACATGAACGCTGGGCGGTGTTAGTAAACGAATTTGGCGAAATTGGGGTTGATGGCAGCATTGTGTCTGCGCAGCAGTCTGCAGCGAGTGGGGTGTTTGTGCGCGAGGTGGCCGGAGGCTGTATGTGTTGCGCGTCGCAACTGCCCATGCAAATAGCATTGAATCAATTATTGAAGCAGGCCAAACCGCACCGTTTACTGATTGAGCCTACGGGGCTTGGGCATCCGCAGGAAATTGTGAATGTATTAACGGCGCCGCATTATCGCGAGGTGCTGGCGTTGCAGAAAGTGGTTACAGTTATTGATGCGCGTCAGTTGTCTTTGCCGCGCTATCGCGAGCACGCAAGCTTTCAGCAGCAGCTTAGCGTGGCAGACCTAATAATTGCTAATAAACAGGCGCAATACAGCAGTGACGATGCTGCGGCCTTGAGCGCATTATTGGCTGAGCCTGATTATCAATCAACAAGGCTAATGCGCACCGATTTTGGTGAAGTTCAGCTAGAAATGTTAACGGGTAATATGCATGAAAAACCTGTTCAAGATTGTCAGCATTCAGATCATCACAGCCACGATCATAAACATCAAGAGACCATCGACAGTTTGATGTCCCGTTCTCTCCCTGATAGCGGCATTCTCCAGGCTGTTAATCAGGGAGAGGGCTTTTTTAGCATCGGCTGGCGCTTTGCCCCAGAACTGGTGTTTGATTATGCTAAGTTGCTGCAGTTTTTTGCTGCATTAGAGATAGAACGCTTAAAAGCAGTATTTATAACCGACCAGGGGATTGTTGCCTTTAATATGGTGGCAGACCATTTGAGTCAACAGTCTGTGGATGAGTGTTTCGAAAGCCGCCTAGAGATTATCACCGCAGAGCACCAGTCAAGCTGGGATCAGCTGATTCAAGCCTGTATCCTGCAGTCAGAAGCCTGTTAATTTTTCGCGCTGATTCACAGATAGTTAGAGAATGGGCTGGCAGTTAAGAGAGGGGCTGGCAGTTATTCGTAGTAAGGCTCGATGCTATGCAGCGAAAGCTGGTAAGCCGCAATCGCGGTATCATTTTCAATCAACTCGGTACTCAGTTGTCCGTTCAGCCAAAATGCATCATACAGTGCTTTTAGCTCAATACCTTGAGGGTAATTGACGTACAAAATTTGATTGGGCGGCGGTGGTGGCAAATGAATGCAGGCGCCAAAAAAAGGCACAAAAAAGAACTCGGTAATCATAAACTCACTCTCGCCAAAACTCAGCGGCACTACAAAGCCTGGTAGCCGAATATAGGCTTGGTCCATGGCCTCAACAATATTGGTTGAGACTAAGGCCTGTTGATATGGATCATCCAAATCAACGTTTAGCTGAGCTTGAATCTGGCTGGCTATTTTATCTTCAAAACTGCCGTCCTCAACCTCATCCAGATAGGCAGGCGGGTTTAACAGCGCGTCTAACTCAGCCTGCGGCATCAGGTCCGTCCATTCAATTTGTTGATACTGAATAGGGCCATGTTGATGGCTGCTTGATATGTCGCTTGCCTTATCATCAGCGGTACTGCTGCTGGAAGGCCGAGCGACATCTGCTTTGGATGAGGCTATGTCAGCGGTTTTTTCTGATTCTGACTGACTACAGCCGAGTAGTAGCGATAGCGAAATAAAGCATATACTCATCAACAAACGAGCCGACGACGCTGGCATAGTGTAACCTTTAGATGACATTCTTTACGCTGCAGCATACACTGTGTTGAAACGCGGTAAAAGCGGATAAATGATAAAAACTAAGAGCAACAAGCATGATTATTGAGCTGCAGGATTTGCATTTTAGCTATGCTGACTCAGCTGATGCTGCAGTACTGAATATACCTAGCTGGTCCATGTCTGAACATACTTTTTTACATGGTCCTTCGGGCTGTGGAAAATCGACTTTATTGAATATTATCGCTGGCGTATTGCCCGGCTATCTTGGCATGGTGAAGGTGTTAGGTGAGTCGCTGCAGAATAAAAAAGCCTTTCAGCTTGATCGATTTCGCGCTCAACATATTGGCTATGTATTTCAACAATTTAATTTAATAGGCCATCTTTCGGCTATTGATAATGTGCGTGTAGCGCAGCATTTAGGTAATAAAAAATCTGCTAATGCCCTGCAAGCGGTTAAAGACAGCTTGCTGAATCTAGGCCTATCACTGGCTGAATGCCAGCAGCCGGTGCATAATTTGAGCATTGGTCAGCAGCAGCGGGTGGCCATTGCGCGCGCGATGATTAATCGACCGCAATTACTGATTGCTGACGAGCCCACATCCTCACTTGATCGTGCGTCAACCGAGGTTTTTATGCAGCAACTGTTTGCAACTGCAAATCAATTTGAAAGCAGTATCTTGTTTGTTAGTCACGATATGAGTTTGGCGGATTTTTTTCCGCATGTGTCATCATTGGCTTCCATAAATCAGCGCTAGGACTCGAGCGGGCGATGTTTTTAGAATTAGCGGTTAAAAGTATTTGGCATAGAAGGCTGTCTTTGAGCCTCACCGTTTTAGCTATGGCACTTAGCGTGATGACTATTTTAGGCGTTGAGCACATTCGTCATCAGGCGAAAGAGAGCTTCGCTAGTACGGTATCCGATGTGGATTTAATTGTCGGTGCCAGAACCGGGCCATTGAACTTGTTATTGTACTCAGTGTTTCATATTGGCGCTGCTACTCACGATATTAGCCCAGCTAGCTATAGCTGGCTAGCCAATCAAGCGCAGGTTGATTGGGCTGTACCGATTGCCCTGGGTGATTCGCATCGCGGTTTTAGGGTGGTTGGCACCAGCCGCGATTATTTTGACGTCATTGCCTACGGCCAGGCCAAAAAACTGGAATTTCAACAAGGGCAGGCGTTTGAGCAGATTTTTGATTTAGTCTTAGGTGCTGATGTGGCAGCGCAGCTGGGCTATGGTTTAGAAGATCAGCTTATTGTCTCCCATGGTTTATCGAGCAATAGTTTTAGTCGACACGATAAATTTCCCTTTACTGTGGTGGGTATTCTCGCTAAAACGGGCACTCCCGTTGATCAGTCCTTGCTGGTGAGCTTGCCAGGTTTAGACGCTATTCATCAAAGTGAACGGGTCGAGAATAGAGCACTCATCGCTGCAGAGCCGATCAAAACTAATATCACAGCAGTGATGCTTGGCTTGCAATCAAGACTCGCAATTTTTGCCACTCAGCGCAGCATAAATCGCTATGCGGAAGAGCCGCTAACCGCGATTTTACCTGGCGTGAGTTTACTAGAGTTATGGCAAATTATGGCTGTGTTAGAGAATGTGCTATTGCTCATTTCGAGCTTTGTATTGATCGCATCGCTACTGGGCTTGTCGGCATTGATGTTAATGTCGCTGCGTGAGCGCCGGCAAGAGATTTACTTATTGCGTATGATCGGTGCGTCACCGCTGTATTTATTTAGCCTAATTTTATTTGAAACGATGCTGGTGGTAATTACCAGTATTATACTTGGGCTGCTGAGTTTATTTGCCTTATTGTTTTTTGCCGACGCCTGGCTGCTGTCTGAGTTTGGTTTGGCGATAGGTCAGGGTATTCTGTATGCGCATAGCCTATGGCTGATTGCGGCTATTATATTGATTGGTTTATTGTTTTCTTTACTGCCAGCGCTTAGTGGTTTGTGGCATGCAAAACGTTGGCAGCAGCGATAGTGTATGCTTGTGAAATTAAACCATAAGCAAAATATTGAATTGAGCCTTACTCATACAGATAAATTCGCAAAACTATTCTGATACTTTTTAAGTAAACAATGCAGGCTGATTGCGTCTAACAGCTGAACAGTTGTTAGGGTGACTCAGTCTGTTGCCACCACTGCTTATCAATCGGAAATAGGCCGTGGTCGACCAAGGTGCTATAGAGTTTCTTTAAGTCGTGCTTGTTTAAAAAATCACCAATCGAGACAGTATGATGGTCATCACTTAGGCTGTATGCGGGTAAGTGTTGCTTAGATACACGTTTCTCACAAACTAAGTAGCAGGGCCTAGACAGCTGCTGTGGTTTACTAAGAGCGTGTATTCCTCTTTGGCAGAGGATTTGGTCATTGTAAATATTGATAATCTGTCGTTGGTAGGTGTATTTACATACCCGATAGAAAAGGTAGGAGAAGACTGCGATATCAATTAATACGAAGGGCAAAATCATCCAAACGCCCATGATTAACCATCCAATGCCGATGGCCAGCATAAAGCCGCTCAGTGCCATGATCATTTGACGTGTTTGCACCCAGGTAGCCGATCGATTGGGCTGCAGCAATACCTCAACGAACTGTGCATGCTGTTTTACCGTAACCACACTGAATGCCTCACACTGATAATCTTCATCCTGGCTTGTTTTACGCAGCAGACATCGATAAAGCTGTATAAAATCCAGTTTTTATTGTCACTTTTTGCCTCTGTTATGAACAGTTATTGCAAAAGCTATTCATAAAGCGATTGAAAAACTATGTAGCAACGCTTTTTAAATTCCAGTTGCCAAAGCCATCAATAAAAACAAAGTGTTTTAGCCTTATAGCCAAAAGCTGCAATAAATTTACTTGCGCAACTTAGCCACGTCTTCCGCTTTCGCCAGAGGCGCCTGGTTGCCCCATTCAGTCCGCTCGTGGTTAACCACTGCTGCGATCTCTGCATCACTCAACATTGCTGCAAATGCCGGCATCGGCGAAGCATAGGCAACCCCATCGATAGTTTTGCCCGATAAGCCTTCGAGAATAGTAACAATATGTTCACTAGGGTCTTCAGCTAAAACTACCGCATTTCCGACCAAGGATGGAAAGACACCTGCTAAGCCTTGCCCCGTGGCTTGGTGACAGGCACTGCAGTTATTGCCATATACCTGATCACCCAGAGCCTGCCAGTCGCCAAATTCATCACTGTCCTCGACGGTGGCTGTTTCACTTGCCTCAGGCTTTGCAACGCTGGGCTTTGTGGTATTTTGTGCAAAATACTGCGGTGAAAACTCTTGATGCAGCTCCTGCGACAAATAACCAGCTCCCCAAGACAAAATCACTAGAAACAGCAACCAAGCCCATGTGGGAATAGGCGCAGGGGTTTCGATACGATGTGGCTCAAACTCATCGCCTACCACAGCCGAGTATGCGTTGGCCAAGACGGAAAAATTACCTGACACAGTCTCTCCAGATTTAATACCGTGAATCGCAATCTCAGGACCGTTTTGCACATTGAAGGGGATTAGTCGTTCACTGACAATATTTTGCTCATCGACAGCGCGAAAGCGCAACACATGCTGACCATCGGGAATAGTGCTAGAGTCAATTCGAAAACGATTGGGCGCATCAATGACCTGGAACGGCTGATCGGCATCGTCTAAATAAACTTCAATTTTCATGATAAACCTCGCTGTCTATCATTAAGATGCGTCGCTTAATGTGCTGTTGATCCTGCTCACCGGGCCAGAGGCTTAAAGAAATGCAGTAATAGTAAGCCGCAATCACAATCAAGGCCGCAATAGATACAATAAACCAGCCCAACACGGCATTGCCTTCACTGCCGTTATAACCGCAGGCCTGAATAATTAACTCGACATAATACAGTAATCGTTCACTTAAACTCATGGGTTCACCTCGACTTGTTTGAGGCTTTGGATATAACGAACCAAGGCAATTGCCTCATGATTAGCAACAATGATTTTATTCTCGGGGTTAAATTTAGGCGGCACTGCCACCGTAACTTCGCCTTTTTTAGCTTCATCGGTGGTATAGAATAACCAGGGATAGGCAGGCATCACCGAGCTTGGCACCACAGCTCGTGGATTGTAGAGATGAATCAAGTTCCAGACTTCAGAGGGCTGTCTTATGCCAACGTTGCTGAGGTCAGGGCCGGTGCGCTGGGTGCCCAATAACGGAGGCTGTTCCAGGGCATAATCACCAGCCAATGAGCCGCGACCATACTGCGCATCGACCGGTAAGTCACGGACAAACTGGGTGTGACAGACACCACAGCCCTCGCGCAAATAAACCTCGCGGCCCAGCGCCGCTTCACCAACAAGCGGCTCTATGCCGTCTAACGCCGGAGTACGTTGCGCTTGATATGCAGGTATAACCGCAATGATTAGACTTAAAAACAGAAATATACCGCCAGCAAGGCCGACAATGATGCGGTGGTCAGTATCAAATCTCATGATGCAAGCTCCGCATTGGTGACAGTCTTACGCTGATAAACGGCCTTATGTGGCCTCAGCGACCATAGATTAAGCATAAACACAAAATGACTAAGCACCATCAATGTGCCGCCAATGGTGCGCCATAGCCACATTGGCGACGCTGCCTGCATCGATTTTACAAATGCTGCACCTTCAACCCACGCCATGCCTTGCAGTACGCCGGCGATTGAGATTGAAATCACGTACATGCTGGCACCGACAAAGGCTAGCCAAAAATGCAGCGCTATCGCGCGTTGAGATATTCGCCGATTGGTAATGCGTGGCACAAGTCCATAGATGGCGCCCCAGATACAAAAGGCGACAAAGCCATACATGGCTAAATGCGAGTGACCCACGGTGAAGTTGGTAAAGTGCCAATAAATATTGGCAGAGCGAAATGCTTCTATCGTGCCTTGGGTAGAGGCCAGTGCATAGCCCCAGATACCAACCAGTAAGAAAATCACCGAGTAATCACGTCGTACTTTGCGCCAAGAGCCTTTAGCGGTAAGGAAAAAGTTACCAAAGCCTGCCCATACCGGCACCATCATACCAACGCTAAACAGAATCGCAGTGGTTTGCACCCACCATGCGACTGGGCTAAAGATAAAGTGATGAGCGCCGATCAAAGTATAAAACAGCAGGGCTGTCCAAAAGCCCAAAGCACCCAGCGCATAAGAGTAAATAGGCTTGCTCAACATGCGCGGCAGCGCATAATAATTTATGCCAAGCACCATGGGTGTAAAAAACATGCCAACCGCGTTGTGCATAAAATAGCCTTGAATGACTGTGCTGCCCATGCCTTGTTGATAAAACGGTAGATAGGCGATGATGACAATAATGCTACACCAACAAAAAGCGCCGAGAATATACCAGTTAGAGACATATATCTCAGGAATTTTACGGTGCTTGATCGTGCCAAATACGGTGCTAAAAATAGCAATCAGGCCTGCCGCATACAGCGTCATCAGCGGCCAGATCATTTCGCGGTATTCCTGCGGGCCGCGGCTAATACCCAAGGACATGGTGATAACCACTAAAAACAGCGCGAGATTCCAGGCATACAAGCCCATTTGCGCAAATTCGGGCCGGTGTAGCGGTGTTTTCGAGGTGCGCGATACAACAAATAGCGCGAGCCCCATCAGCGCCATTGACGACCAGCCAAACATCACTAAATTCGTATGAATAGGGCGAATGCGGCCAAATGACAGGTAAGACAGCGTCATCCAGTCGGGCCAATAGAGTTTTATCGCGGCAATCAGACCGTATAAAGTGCCTATAATCAGCCAGGCGCAGGCCGAAAAGAGAAAGGCATAAACTAACTTCTGCGTATCATGCTCTAAACCTGCGGGGCGATCTTGAGTATTTATATCCATGCATTAAGCCTTGCGTTTAGCGTATCGGCAGCCTTGCCGATAGGGGTTGAGGTTGAGATGAAATCGACGATGCGTCCATCGGGCGCTACCACATAAATAATAGCACTGTGTTGTGATTTGTCTTGCTGCGCGGCAAAGGGGGCGACCGCATTAAACGCGAGCGCCGCTCGAGCAATAGCCGCTTCGCTGCCGGTAAGGCCAACAATTCTTGCGTCAAAGAAGCTTACATAACTGGCTAACACCTCTGGCGTATCAACTTTAGGATCAACCGTGATAAACAGTGGTTTAACCGAATGCCCCGGGGTGCGTTGATCTAAAGAGTGCATTAGCTGTCGAATAAAACTCATCTGCGTTGGGCAGACATCGGGGCAGTGGGTAAAGCCAAAAAAGACTAGGGCAAAATGCCCTTGAATATCCATCTCAGTGAGTGACTGATTTTGGTGGCTGGTTAGTTTGAAGTAGATGTGATCGTCTGCATCATCAATATGCAGTAGGCCAAATGCTAAGAACAGCGTTAGCACTGATAAGCTTACGCCAGTGAGCAAAAGTAATTTTTGCGCTGCTAACCGCTGCATTTATCTTGATCCCTAAGAGAAATGTAAGTTGGTCGTGCTGTTTTAGATAACGAGGTACTTAAACGTCAACGTTATTCGCTACTAGCTTAGCGAATTATCTTATGACTTATCAAGTTAAGGATGAAAAACGGGGTGAATGCTTTGCTGAATGCATCAGTAAAAGGCTATTTTAGCGATTGGCGAGCAATAATGGGCGGGAGACAAAATAACCTTGGGCATACTTAACGCCGATAGTTTTTAGGTAATCAACGGTGTCTTGATTATCTACATACTCTGCACAAACCTCTAAGTTTTGACTGTTTGCAATCATCATGCTGGCCTTAACAAAAGCCTGCTGTTTTGGACTGCGCGCAAGGTCTTTAATAAATAAGCCGTCAATTTTTAACAATTTTGCCATGGGAAAACGGTTGAGGTATTCATAGCTTGCCAAACCGGTGCCAAAGTCATCAATAGCCAGCTGAAAACCAAGATTGGTCAGCGCCATGGCATTGCGCTCGGCTTGCTGCCAGTCTCGAATATGGTCAGATTCAGTAATTTCAAAACACAAGGTCTGCTGCGGATAGTCACTGGCCTTGAGGTTATCGTTAAGCCAGCTGATAAAACCCTTATCAGACAGCGATGCGCCGGTAATATTGATATTAATGCGAGACAGTCGCTGCAGCGGTTTGGTATGCAGCTGTTTGGCAGCTTGCTTGATCACTAAGCGATCAAACTTACTGAGTGCATCAAAACTTTTTAAGGTATCAATAAATTCGATTGGGCTTATGACTTTGCCCTGCATTGAGAGGCGCGAGAGTAATTCAGCCGAGGTGATTTTACCCAGCTCCAGATTTAAGATCGGCTGATAGTAAATTTGTAAGCCATCATGCTCTAAGGCATGCATATAAGCTAAGTATTTTTCTAGCTGCGCGAGTTGCTGATCAATCAACTCATCATGCAGAGGGCCATAGATGCGATGGTTGGGTAGGGTTAAGGCAATATTCAATGCGGCATTGGCGTATGACATATTTTTATCAAAGCCGTCTGTGTTGCAGCGAATTAAGCCCCAGCCTAAGTCAATATAGTTGCCACTTTTGCCCAGCGCGACTTCAAGCTGTTGTAGGTTTTCAGCACGCTGCGCCAAATTACGCTCGGACAGCACCACAAACCGCATTTCTGCTATGTGATAAATCGTATGCTCAGGCAATGCATCGCGCAGCGTTTGCGCCATCACTTGTTCAAGTTCTGCAATCTCTATGGTCGAAAGGGTTTGATTAATGCTGTCCCGATCTTTGGTTTGTACAATATTTAAGTACTCTGGGGCCTGTGCTTGGTAGTCTTGACGCAGTTGCATGCGGTTTGGGCATAAGGTTTGTTGATTATGGCTGGCAAGAAAGGCGTTTTTACCAATCAGGTATTGTTGCTTAGCGCGGCTTTGATGCAGCACTTGGGTTGCCATCAATACAGCAATGAGCCAAAAGGTGACAAACAAAAAGGCTTCAATTTGACGCTCGTCTGCCAGTTGCTGTACCCCGTAGCCTGCCGAAAGCGTAATCACGATTGCCAGCAAGAAGGATGCAAAGGCCAAGCTTTGGCGGTTATAACGGCTAATCATCACCGCAAACAAGGGAAACAGCAAGACTTCTGCGGCGCTAGCATAACCGCTAAAACCATAAACTTTGAATGCCGCAGGTACAGCCGCCATGGCCAAGGTGAAACATAGCGGGCTAAGCGATGGCCAATGTTTGCGTTGTCCCAGTTTAAGCATTGCTTCGCTAAGCGGTAAAAAAATCAATACCCCTAAAAAATCCGCTAGAGCATACACAAGCAGGGTATCAATAAACTTGTAGTTAGCCAGTTGTTGATGATAAAGAAAGGTACCGATTAAGGAGCTTGGCACCAGCGCAACAAGCACAATCGCAATATAATCACTGAAGACAAAATAGGGTTTTCTGCGGCCAAAAAAAGTATGCTCGCTGTACCTGCGCATAAGTGAATAGACAATGGGGCCGATCAGCGTGAGCGGGAGTAAGCTGGCCACTTGCCAGGGCGTTGATGATAAATACGCCCAAGCTAACATGC
>JABSRR010000147.1 GCA_013215025.1 Pseudomonadales bacterium | reverse complement strand
TATCGCTACTTATTAAAGCCCAAGGCGGGTGGTATTGGTTATGCTCTTAGTGCAATGGGCGATAATATCTCACAGCTACTGAACATTTCGATTTTCTATGCCGATCATCAGCAGCCAAGCTTTTGGCAGTTTTTATGCGGCAAGGTGAATCACGTTAGCGTTGCGATGCGCTGCGAGACGATACCGGCAGGCCTATTAAATAATAACTATATTGAGGATCGCGCTTTCCGCAGCGAATTTAATCAATGGGTGAACGAGCTATGGCAGCAAAAAGATCAGCAAATAGCGACCCTGCATCACGACTCGCTGGCGCGGGGTTGGTCAAGCGTGGCGGTTGATGTGGATATAGATGCTGACTCGCCGGCAGAATGTTAGTGTGGCAGGCTGCCTCACTCAGGCTCAGCTAGGCTTATCTTGTTTATAAATGGGGTGCTTAGCGCCGTCGGCGGTCCATTTAAAACGTTTATATTCCCACTGATACTGTGCCGGAGCGCAGGCAATCAGTTGTTCCACGGCATGGTTCATGGCAGTGGCAGCAATATGGCTGTCCTTGCTGTATAGCGCATCGTCAACCGCCTGAAAAATAATTTCAAATTGACCGTTTTCTAAACGCTGGGCAAAAGCGCCTACGGCTTTAATTTGCGGCTTTTTCGCCAGATTCGCTACCAGGCTCATCGTTGGTGCTGGCTGGCCATAAAAGTCGGCGCTGATCCAAGCATTGCGATCATCCGGCACCTGATCGGGCAAAATGCCGGTGACGCCAGCTTGGCGTAAATGTTTCACCACCGCCATTACGCCTTTTTTGTTAGTGGGCATTAACTTCGCCCCTGATCTGCTTCTGGCCTGCTCTACAAGTCGATCCATCACCGGATGTCCGCTGGGCTTGTATAAGCTGACACAGTCAAAATGCTGGCCTAAATACAAGCCGAGATATTCCCAATTGCCTAAATGCGGCGCCAGCACAATTACCCCATGGCCCGCAGCCAGCAGCGCATCGATATGCGCTTTACCCGACACCTTGGCAATCAAAGACAGGTTGCGCTCGCAGCTATGAAACAATACTCGCGGCATCTCAAGGCCAACCTTCACTGTCTCAATCAGCGACTGGCGCGCCAGCTGCTGTTGCTGCTTTGCCGATAAATCGTCGCGACAGTGGCGAATATTGATTTCGGTAATGCGGCGCAAACGGCTGCGGCCATGCCAGGCGATAAAAGCAATGCAGCGCGCAATGCTATGTAAGCTGCATTGCGGCAAACAGGCGATTGCGCGCAGTAGTCCGTATTGAACAGAGTGAAGAACCGTTTTTGTCATACAAATCTTGGCAAATGCCGCGTACATGGTGCGATATAGCGCTAATTCGGCTATAATCTGCGCCCATTTTTGTGAATAAAGTTAAAGCGAAGGTCAGACATGTCTACTCCGACTGCTCATACTGCAAACCCTGCCGATGTTGATGTATCAACGTTTCAAGGCTTGATTCTTGCCTTACAGCAATTTTGGGCCGAGCAAGGCTGCGTTATTCTACAACCATTAGACCTCGAAGTGGGAGCAGGAACTTTTCATCCGGCTACTTTTTTGCGCGCTATCGGGCCTGAAACGTGGAATAGCGCCTATGTTCAGCCCTGCCGTCGCCCTACCGATGGCCGCTATGGTGAAAATCCCAATCGGCTGCAGCATTATTATCAGTTTCAAGTGGTATTAAAACCGTCGCCAGATAATATTCAAGAGCTGTATCTAGAGTCGTTACAGCGCTTAGGCATCGATCCTTTAACGCATGATATTCGCTTTGTCGAAGACAATTGGGAGTCGCCTACGCTTGGCGCCTGGGGCCTAGGCTGGGAAGTGTGGCTTAACGGCATGGAAGTGACGCAGTTTACTTACTTTCAGCAAGTGGGTGGCCTTGAGTGCTATCCGGTCACCGGTGAAATCACCTACGGACTTGAGCGTATTGCGATGTATCTGCAAGGGGTTGATAGCATCTACGACCTAGTGTGGACCCATGGCCCAGAAGGCCCGGTGAGCTACGGCGATGTTTTTCACCAAAATGAAGTAGAGATGTCAGCCTATAATTTTGAGCAGGCTAATACCGACTTTTTGTTTCAAAGCTTCGACACCTACGAAGCCGAGTGCCTTAAATTAATTGATGCGGGCCTTGCATTGCCAGCTTACGAAATGGTGATGAAAGCCTCGCATGCTTTCAACCTGCTCGATGCACGACATGCTATTTCAGTAACAGAACGCCAACGCTTTATTCTCCGCGTGCGAACGCTAGCCCGCAGCGTTGCCGAATCGTACTTTAATTCGCGCCTATCACTAGGTTTCCCGTTAGCCTCAGAGGCGCTGGCGCAAGAAGTCAAACTGAAAGCGGCCGCAGAACAACAAGCGGCAGAAAAAAAAGCCGCTAAAGCGGCGGCTAAAGCAGCCAATAAAGCTGCTAACAAAGCGAAGGCATAAACGGTAAACACAGATGGCAAAAGATTTATTGATTGAAATTGGTACCGAAGAGCTGCCTCCTAAAGCACTCTCCAGCTTATCGGCAAGCTTTACAGACAGCATAATCAATGCGATGACCGCCGACGCCCTAAGCTTTGATGCGCATATTGCTTATGCAACGCCTCGCCGCTTAAGCGTAGTGGTAGAAGGCTTAGAAGAAAAGCAGGCGGACCGTGAAGAACAAAAGCTTGGGCCCAATGTGAAAGCCGCTTACGATGCAGACGGCAAGCCTAGCAAGGCTGCCATAGGCTTTGCCAAAAGCTGTGGGGTTGAGTTTTCTGAATTAAGCACGGTCGATACCGATAAAGGTGAACGCCTAGCCTATAGCCAGTTGATTGCCGGTAAAGCGACCAGCGATCTTGTTCAAGCTTATGTGGAAGAGGCCTTGAATCAGCTACCTATTCCAAAGCGCATGCGTTGGGGCGCTAGCCGGGCAGAATTTGTGCGCCCAGTTAAATGGATTAATCTTAGCTTTGGTAGCGAGTTGATTGACGCGACCATTCTTGGCGTTCAATCGAGCAACACCACGCGAGGCCACCGTTTTCATGCGCCTCAGCAAGTAGCGGTGGATGCCAGCAATTATGAAGCAACGTTAAAAAGCTTGTCGGTGATTCCAGACTTTGCAGAGCGTCAGGCGATGATTCGTGAGCAAGTTGAAGCCGAAGCCGAGGCCATTGGCGGGGTAGCGCAAATTTCTGATGCCTTACTCGATGAAGTAACCGCCTTGGTGGAATATCCGGTAGCCCTAACCGGTAAATTTGATCCTGACTTTTTACAGGTGCCAGCCGAAGCGCTGATTTCATCGATGGTTGAGCATCAAAAATATTTCCATGTGTTAGATTCAGCGGGCAATTTGCTGCCGCACTTTATTACCGTATCAAATATTCAATCTGCCGATGCAGCGCAGGTGATTGATGGCAATGAGCGCGTGATTCGACCACGTTTATCTGATGCGCGATTCTTCTTTGAAACCGACAAAAAATCATCTTTAGAGTCACGTCTAACAAAATTAGAAAGCATCGTTTTTCAAAAAGATCTAGGCACGGTGTTTGAGAAATCTCAGCGCGTCAGCCAGCTAGCGCAAATGATTGCCAGCAGCATTGCCTGCAATGCAGAGCAAGCGGCGCGCGCCGGTTTGCTAGCCAAAACCGACCTTGTCAGCGATATGGTGTTAGAGTTTTCTGACCTGCAGGGACTGATGGGCAAGCATTACGCGCTTAACGACGGTGAAGCCGAGGCGGTGGCTCAAGCTATAGAAGAGCAATATATGCCTAAGGGCGCAGGTGCCGAGCTGCCAAGCAGTGACGTTGGTGCTGCGCTAGCGCTGGCGGATCGCATCGATACGATCATCGGCATCTTTGGCATTGGGCAGAAGCCCAGCGGCAATAAAGACCCCTTCGCGCTGCGCCGCCAGTCGCTGGCGATCTTAAATATCATCGTTGAGCGTGGTTACGATTTAGATCTTGAACAGCTATTTAGTCAGGCTAAAAGCCTGTATCAGGTTAAGCTGTCAGATACCGCAGTAGCCGATGCGCTCAGCTATACGCTAGAGCGCTTTAGAGCACATTATCAGGCACAGGGTTTTGCAACCGAAGCCTACTTAGCGGTAGCGGCACGCAAGGTTGTGAAGCCGCTTGATTTTGATCAGCGGGTTAAAGCGGTGGTAAGTTTTAGTCAGCATGCCGAAGCAGAAGCGCTGTCGGCGGCGAATAAACGGGTAGCCAATATTTTAGCCAAGGTTGACGGCGAGGTATCGGCCGATATTAACGCTGAGCTTCTTGTTGAAGATGCCGAAAAAGCCTTGGTGGCTGCGATTCAGTCAGATGCCGTGCAACAGGCCATCCAGGCTGACGATTATGCACAAAGCCTGAATGGCCTCGCGCAGTTAAAAGAGCCAGTTGATCGCTTTTTTGACGATGTGATGGTGATGGCCGAAGATGATTCGGTGAAAGCTAACCGTCTTGCTATTTTGCAAACGCTGCGCGCTGCATTCCTGCAAGTGGCCGATATTTCCTTATTGGCTGCTTAACAGTGGCGGCCAGCGCTGGTCGCGCTGCTGCACTCGCTGTCTGACGCGCTGTTATACACTATGCTGTACTCTATGCCTTACGCTCTGCCCTGCATTTGCCATGCTCGCAAGCGCAGGGCTTAACGAGCAAGGCAAAGCCATTAGTCTAGGGGCTTATACTGTCCATGTGCGCAAATTTTGGGTAACTCAAACGCTGCCATCATCCCCGCATCATGAGCCACTACAGCCGGTATCGCATTCACTACGGCAGTGGCGGTCATAATCACACCGGCCACGGCATGATCGCCATGCTGGTCTTCCATTTCCATGCGAATCGTCATTTTTGGCTCACCCTCAATCGTTAGACAATAACCCTTGCCCTGTGGCCATTCTGGCGCGATGTCATCGGTAAGCCGCGTCACATGCTCTAACACAATCGCTTCTTTGCCATCAATTTCACCAATCACTTCAAATCGCATAGCGCCAGTGGTGCCCTGTTTGAAAACACCCATGGCATTTTCAACATCGTGACTCAGCGGCAGCCGCTGATGACGTTCGTAAACTTTATCCAGCGTAACGCCTAAGGCCTTGGCCACGCTTTTTACCGAGCCACCCCAGCCCAAACTTAACATGCCTTCTTGAAACAGCATGCAGTCGTGATCGGTGGGATAGCCAAAGCCCATTACCTCACGAATAGTCTCTTCTTGCTCATAGGTGGCGTAGTTAATAATCTCTTGCATGCGAATATGCGACCAGTGCTCAGACAGGCCGGTAAACACCAGCGGCATAGTATCGTTGGCAAAGCCAGGGTCAATGCCGTTATTAAAGCAGCTGCTATTGCCCTCTTCACAGGCTGCGATGATGGGCTCAGCTAAAAACGCAACATCGGGGTTGTCGGGTTGCTGCAGCATAAACAGTGATGACGAGACCACATTAATGCCGGCGCGCAGGCATTTGGCCTGATCTTCAGCGGCTTCAAATAAGCGGGTTTCAGAGTGAGCGGTATAACAGACGCAGTCAGGCTGTAAAGCTAACACAGCGTCAATATCGTGGTTGGCAATAATGCCGGTGTCATAGCCAAGATTTGCCAGCTGACCAACGTCTTGACCGGATTTGGCTTCGCTGCTGACAATATGCCCAACTAAACGCAGCTGCGGATGATTTAGCACGGCACGCACGGCAAATTTGCCGACGTTACCGGTGCCCCAAGTAACGACTGAGATCATGATATATCCTTATAGAGTTGTTATTAGTATTGTTTATCCAGTGTATCCAAAAGCTCAAAAAAAGCATCCAATTCTTGTCGCGAGCTAAAATCAATATGGTACTTATGATGAAAAAACAGCGTTAGGGTGGTGCTGCGAAACTTTAAAAACAGCGTGTAACCATCAAAATCTGAACTGGCCTCAAGCTGCTGCCAGTGATATGCCTGCGCCTTTTTTTCACCATGGGTCTGCACCAGATGAAAAACCCGCATGGCTTTTTTAACGTCGAGACGTTGCTCGCTCATGCAACGCCAGCGTCAAACAGCTGCTGCGCCTGCTTGGCCATTGCCACATCGGCGGTCGTTACCCCTCCAGCTGAATGACTCCACCACAGCAGCTGGAGCCTGCCCCACTCGACAATCATACGCGGGTGATGATCAGCCTGCTCGGCGGCTGCTGCAATTTGCGTGGCAAAATTCATCGCCGCGGCAAAATCAGCAAAGCTAAACTGCTGCTGAATGGCATCAAGGTCGCCCTCTACCTGACAATGCTGCCAGTGAGGGAAACCTTGCAATACATCGTCGATCTCAGCGTGATTAAGGCAGGCATTGCTCATATTGCATTTCCTTTTGTGATATTAAGCGGCTGAAAACGGCCTATAGCAGGGTTTTCATCGGAGTTTAGCAGCCGCATTTATTGCCGCTTGTGTTTTGGCAGCTTTGTAATTTGGCACGTTTATGAAATAGCAAAATGTGCAACAGTACTAAATTTGAAACAGTAAGCAGCAATGCATTAACAGCACCGTGATGCTTAAGCCGCAGCGCAGTTGCCAATACCAGCGCGGCAGCTGGCGAAAAAAGTCCAGCCCTAACATCATCACAAAACCTGCTGCCAATAAGTATAGGCTGATCTCGGCGGCTAAGTGAAAGAGAAAAAGACAAGCTGCGGCGTATAGCGCTAATAAATTGCTGGCGATGCTAAGATATGCAGCTTCGCTATGCCACAATGTGCCGGCTAAAAAGGCTAAAATCACCGCGCTGTAATAGCTAAATGCCATGCTAATTAAGTAGCTGTAGTCGGGTA
This sequence comes from Pseudomonadales bacterium, assembly GCA_013215025.1. Taxonomy (NCBI): domain Bacteria; kingdom Pseudomonadati; phylum Pseudomonadota; class Gammaproteobacteria; order Pseudomonadales; species Pseudomonadales bacterium. The sequence continues at coordinate 5,137 of JABSRR010000147.1, read as the reverse complement.
TAAAAGTAATGCTGCTGGGCAGCACGATAAACGGAATCAAGCCTAGTAGGCCAAGTGTTATTGCCAGTGATTTATTGTGTACAACCATAGTAATGCCTAAGTTTTTGATTATTACGCAAACCTAGCATGACTAGTTTATTTAAAGCATTGATAGCCAAGCCAGCTAGCGTGTAGCTATCAGTTTTGAGGCTTATCTTGGGCAATGTATATGAGCTAAGTTAGCAAGATGCAAGGGCTATGGGCAAGGGGCAGATACGGATCAATCAACAGCGTTTAATGTAAAGAGAGGAAGTTGAGAAAGGTAAGGAAGGTGGGGAATTGCGAAGTAATTAAAGCTTGCCAACGTTCACTAACGCTTAATTTAAGCAGAAGTAATGAGCCTGTCAGCTCATCATCGTTTTAGCGCATACTGCACATTCTCAGCGCATAGCCAATATCTGACCATGCGCTGGCAGCATAGCAGCTTATTCGCCGATAAAGTTTGGCGTGCGTTTTTCTTTGAAGGCGCGCATGCCTTCTTTAGAGTCTTTGGTTTGGAAGATAGGCTCACCAACCGCCAGCTCGTTAGCTAAGGCTTCGGCTTCTGGCAAGTCTTGCTGATTTTCACGCAGCGACTTGGTGATGGCCTTAATCGACAGCGGTGCATTTTCATTGGCAATTTCTTGCGCAATCTTAAGCGCTTCATTTAGGGCTTCACCCTTAGGTACAACGCGGTTAATCAAGCCCCAGTTAAGCGCCTCTTCAGCCGACACGTGGCGGCCAAGCAATAAAATTTCAGCGGCCAAGGCATAAGGAATCTGGCGACGTAAACGGATAGTTGAGCCACCTAAAGGAAACAGACCGCGTTTACATTCGGTAACGCCAAAAATCGCATCTTCTGCTGCCACACGAATATCGGTACCCTGTAAAATCTCGGTGCCGCCGGCTAAGGCATAGCCTTCAACGCCAAGAATAATTGGCTTGCCCGGCACATTATGACGCAGCAATGACTGCCAGTGTACATCCGGTACTTCGCCCATCACTTTCAAAAACTCATCGGCATCAGGGCCGCCATCAGGGCCAAACTTTAAATCCATGCCGGCACAAAAAGTATCGCCTTTACCGGTCAGCACGGCACAGCGCAAGCTGTCATCTTCATCCAATAAACGCCATGCATTGTACATACCTAATAGCATTTGTGGGCTAAGGGCATTTTTTGCTTCAGGACGGTTAAGTGTCACAATCATAACGTGACCGTCTTTCTCAACGGTGCAGTTTGGCGTGCTAATCGATAATTCTTCTCGGGCCATGGGGGTCTCCATTTATGGGCACAGCGAGGCTGTGGCTGTTATTATAAAAAGCGCGCTATTTTAGCCTGTCTATGCAGCGACTCCAAGTTTTATGGCATAGCCTTAATGTTTCGGTTACAGTAAGGGCAAGGGATCAGGGATAGGCTGAACGGCTTGGCTTAATATTATGGAGTAGTAAGCAATGTTTACCGTAGTTGTGGTGAATGCAAAAGGTGGTGCCGGTAAAACCACGTTGGCGACAAATCTTGCTGCTCACTATGCGCAGCAAGGCTGTAAAGTGGCGATACAAGATTACGACAGTCAGGGCTCTAGCAGCTATTGGGCACAGCGACGGCCAGACAGTTTACCGCTCATCCAAACTATCCCAATGTTTGAACAGGCATCAGGCCTCACCGCGTCTTACGCGCACCAGCCCGAGCGCGGCACCGAATATTTAATTATTGATACACCCTCGGGGCTCGATCCCATCCAGTTTAGACCGATCCTCAGCCGAGCCGATGTCATCTTGGTGCCAGTCTTACCCTCTAGCATCGACATTCATGCGGTATCGCGCTTTATTGCCGATATATTGCTGAAGGCCAAAATTGGCCGCGAAACCGAAAAGCTCGCGGTGTTGGCCAACCGCGCACGCAAGAATACGCTGATCTACCACACCCTAGAAAAGTTTTTAGCCTCGCTGAATATCCCCTTTATTGCCACCCTACGTGATACGCAAAACTATATTAAAGCCGCAGAGCTGGGCATGGGCGTGATCGATATGCAGGGTGAGCAGCTTTTTAAAGACCATAAAAGCTGGCGCCAGATTATGGCCTGGCTGCAGCAAAAAGAGCAGGCTGTCAGCGCCGCCAGCGCTGATGCAAGCTAGCGGCTAGCCCTCGCCGCGTTTGGCGGCTTTGATTTCCTGTAAGCGCAGCTCAACCAATACCAACATATACTCGGCGGTTTTTTCAATCGCCTCATCCGACAGCGGAATAACCCCATCATCGCCAAACGCCGAGCCTTCGGTGGCCATCAGCGGCGCCATATTGCTCACATAGAGCATCGCGCCGGCTTGAATCTGGCGCACCAAGCCTAAAAACGCCGCGCGGGTATAGTCGGGGTCGTCAAACACCGGAATCGCAATTTGCTCAGGCGTTAGCGCCTCGGTAATCCAGGTTAGGCGCTCGCTATCGCTTAAGCCCTCGCGAATCAGCATGCGGCCATATTCGGGCACCTCGCGCGAGGCTTTTAAAAAAGCCACGCCGCACTGGCGCGCGCGCATGGCATCGCTGTGCAAGTCAACTTCGGCATAATAGCGATTAAACGCGGCTTGATGTTCGTTTTTCACCGCCAGCACTACGGCCTGCCAGAGCCCTTCTTTGCTGGTAAAATGGTACATAATCAGGGTGCGTTTAACGCCGCAACGCTCGCCAATTACCTTTAAACTGGCGGCTTCATAGCCAAGTTCGCTAAAAGCCTGGCGCGCGGCCGTCAAAATGCGCTGTTTGGCACTGATTTTGGCTGGGCTCACAGAGTCTGAGCGAGCAGTATTTGAGCTTGCTGTTTTTGCGCTTGGCGAGGCCGCTGGGGCAGAAACTTGCGTCATGTTTGTGTTTACACCGTAAATAAAAATAGATCGTATAGAATCATCAGCAGTATAACTGAACATTTGTTCAGGAACACTATCTAGCGGCAGACAGTTCGGCTATACTATGCCGCAAAATACTGAACATTTGTTCAGTTTCTAATTTTTAAGCGTAAGCTTTGTGAGGACGTGACTATGCAGGCAACTCAGCAGGCAAACCAACAACAAGCGGCACAGCCAGCCAAAGACGTTAGCATCGGCATTATTGGCGGCGGCATGTCCGGCATGCTGATGGCGGTAAAATTATTGCGCGCCGGTAAAACCAATTTCAAGCTGTTTGAAAAAGCCAAAAAAGTCGGTGGCGTATGGCGTGAAAATCGCTACCCCGGTGTCGCCTGCGACGTTGCCTCGTTTGCCTACTGCTATGAGTTTGAACCTAAAGCTGACTGGTCGCGCCGTTTTTCTGAAGGCGCTGAAATTCAGGCCTATTTCGAATCGGTGGCAAAAAAATACCAGCTTGATAAATATGCCGAATTTGAAACCTCGGTGGCATCGGCTAAATTTATCGACCAGCAATGGCATGTCACCACCGACAAAGGCGACACCCATCAATTTGATATGCTGGTTGACGCCACCGGGCCGTTAAATAAAAAACTCTACCCCAGCATTGAGGGTCTCGATAGCTTTGCCGGCAAGCTGGTGCATACCGCCGACTGGGATGATGATTACGACTATAGCGGTAAGCGCATCGGCCTGTTAGGCTCGGGCTCGTCGGGCGTGCAGGCTACCGCGCCGCTGGCCGAGAAAGCGGCGCATCTGACTACCTTTATTCGCACCCCACAATGGGTGATGCCAACCCCTAACCCCTATTACGGTAGCTTTTCACGCTATTTGAAACGTAAAGTGCCGTTACTAGGTACACTTACCCGCAAGTTTTACGACTGGGTCGGTGAGATGTTTGGCCGTGCCTCGTTATATGACGGCTGGCAGCGCAAAATGGTGAACTGGGCTGTGGAAAATAATCTCAACAGCATCAAAGACGAGACCCTGCGCGAAAAGCTGCGCCCCGATTTTCAGCCGATGTGCCGCCGCATGATCGTGTCAGAAACCTATTACCCTGCGCTACAGCGCGACAATGTGCATGTCGAGCGCGCCGATATTGAACGCATCGAGCCAAACGGCATTCGCACCAAAGACGGCCAGCTGCACGAGCTTGACATGCTGGTACTCGCCACCGGCTTTAAGCCAAACCAATGGGGCGTATCGGATATTACCGGGCCGAACGGTGAGAAGTTAACCGACATCTGGCAAGACGAATTCACCCGTAACTACCGCTCGATTTCGGTGCCAAAGTTACCCAACTTTTTTGTGCTGATTGGCACCAACAGCCCGATCACCAACTTGTCGCTAATCGATATCGCCGATATCGGCGTGGAATATGTGTTGCAATGCATGCGCCATATCGAACAAGGCAAATTTACTACCATGACACCCAAGCAGGCGGCGGCAACGCAGTTTGGCAGCGAGCTGGCGACATCCTTCGACGGCACGGCCTGGGTTAGCGGCTGTACCGGCTGGTATACCAACGGCAGCGAATTGCCACAAACCTGGCCCTGGCTGCCGGCTAAATTTCGTGACGATTTACGCGAGCCTGAGCTCAGCGATTACGAGCTAGTGTAAACGCGCATTTTTAGCACGCCCGAACGGCAAGGAGATATCGATGGCAAGGATTGCACTTCCCGCTGGCGACGACAGCGAAAGCATTAAACTGATTGGCCTGCAGCCCGCCTTCGGCAATGCCATGGCGGTGCTGAGCGACGCCATTTATAACCAATCGTCACTGGATCTGCGCGTGCGCGAAGCGGTACGTATGCGCATCGCCCAGCTAAACCAGTGTCAGCTCTGCCTCGACTTTCGCTTTCCAGAGTTGGTCGAGGCCGGTATCGACGAGGCGTTTTATGCCGCGGTTGCCGACTGGCGCAGCGAGCCAAGCTTTAGCGCCGCTGAAAAACTGGCCATAGACTATGCCGAACGCTTTGCTAACGATCACTTAAGCATTGACGACGCGCTTATGCAGCAGCTCAAACAGCACTTTGACGCCGCTGAAATGTTCGAGCTAACCTACAGCATCGCGGGCTTATTGGCGAATGGGCGCACCCTGCAAGTGCTGCAGATTGACCAGGCTTGTCAGCTAAGCAAAGGAATCGATTAATCGTTAGCTAAGAATTTTAGCTAGCGGGCAAAAACGGGATGCGCATGCCGGCGCTCAAGTCACCATTGACTT
>JABSRR010000146.1 GCA_013215025.1 Pseudomonadales bacterium | reverse complement strand
ATTAAATAAAACTCGCCGTTTTCTGGGGTAGGCGGCAAGCCATTCAAAGCCGACCAAAAGCCTAAAAATTTATCTGTAGTAACATCAGAAAGGGCTTCAATTAAAAACTCATATTTTACTAAAGCGTCATCTTCTAGCTCTTGATCCGCAAGCTGCTGTATTGGCAAAGATGATTTAAGGCCTAGCTCGTTTAATTGTAAAATTAACTCGTTAGTGTCTTGCCTTGTTATTGTCAAAGTTTGCAAGCCTGCTATTTCTTCTACTTTAATACTTGAGTTAGTAGAAAGTCGAATTCCGCCGCTAACAAAGTTGAAAAAATCTTGTATATCACCGCCAAACACGGAAAGACTTTCTTGGTTTTCAAGCGTTAGTTTATCTAAGGCTTGCATGATTTGCCTTGCAGGAAAAGCTGTATAATCTGTTAACAGTAAGTCTTGTGTTTTTGGTGTTTGTCTTTGAATTTTTACAACACTTTGATCTGGTGGCGGAGTATCAAAAATATAAGTTCCACCAGCATCATTTTCTTGGTCTTCATTAAGTATTGCTTGGCCAGAAGACAGCACGCCATCAACAAAGCCAGTTAACCATGACGGACTAAAAGAAGTAATTGTAAAATTAAAACTAGAAGTAACACCATTGCCTAAAAATTCTTGTTCAATAGTTTCATTATCAATAGTCATACATTTGATCCTTTTGCTTTGCCGAATATTGCTGATATGTTACAAGGCAATGGTTTATCTTGAATTATTTCAATAACACCTCCATTAAATCCGGCATCATAGGTATTGCTGTCGCCAGTGTACAAAGGCTCAGATATTGTCATTACAGATTGAGGGCTTCTTATTGGTGGCCTTTCGCCATTTACTTTAGGTATACCGCTATTGAATAGTCGTAAAAATATTTCATTAAATCTGCGCTTTTGTGTTTGCGCTGTACCTTGAGGGTTAGAACCTTCTAACTTGTTTGTGACCAGCCTACCAGTGTAGGCCAGACCTACCGCCACTGGTGTATTTTGAGCGTAATACTCTAGACTAATTTCCCCATTTAGCACTGTTCGATCTGGATGTAATGTATAGCTTTCGTCTTCATTGCCCTCAGAAGTCAAGGCTACAACAGAAACAGTCTGGCCTTCTAAGTGATCAAGACCGTTGATTGTCTCAGCTCCTTGAGTAACGATATAGCTATCAAGATAAATAGGCAGCTCATTAAACGCTGTAAATTCTTCTAGCAATAACTTGTCTTCACGCTGCACTAGAACCCACTTAGAGCTGCCGTTTGTGTCTTCTGCTGTTGTTATGCCTACATAAGATCCGTTTGTGACCTCTTTGAACCAACCGTTTTTGTCTAATGCGGCGAAATATGTAGAGTTGTTCATCGAGCCGTCACGCATTAAAGCTGTAAGCTGATAATTAGGGTTTTGACCATAAATAATTCTTTGTATTTGCGGCAAAAACAAATGATCAGAGTAAAAAGTTGTTTCTAATGATTCATAGCTGTTTGAACTGTCGCCGCCATCTAAGAGCGATCTTATTTTGCGACCATCATTACTTATAAACAAAACTTCTCGGCCACTGCCAGTAGGCGATAAATAACTAGCGCCCCATTCTTGCTGCACATCAAAACTAAAATCGCTATTTGTTATTACAGATCCGGTTGATCTACCTGTAACTGCGCCAACATCAGTACCAATAAGAAGAGTTTTCAAGCTTTTCATCCATTGTATTTTTGCATTAATTGACAAAACAAAATTCAAAGGATCATCAGGCGCTGCATTTGTGTTTACTATTTCAAAATTCGAGTAATCCCAAACTTTACTAGCCCAAATTTCAGATAAATTATTAGGTGAAGCGCCTAAATAAAGCCTGCCTTGATGGAACGCGCAAACGCTTGGCTGATTGTTTAGCCAAACATCAGTATCTGGAGGGGTAGGAGTGAAAGGGCCGAAAGACCACTGGCCCGAACCTTCGTCATATTGAAGAAAGTGCATTTCACCAAAAAGCACGGTAAATATAAGTAAGCCGGTAGCGCTATCCATATCCGTTTGCAAAGTATCTAATTTGCCTACCCAGCTTGGCGGCGTAGGGAATTGCGCTAAATCTGGCGCAACGCTTTCTGTTGTAAATACAATATTTTGAAATTGAACTACAATTTGTGAGTATCTTTGAGGGCCAAGCGCATCGCCGCGTGTTGCCTCGTTATAAATCCAGTCATTCCAAGTCGCAACAAAAAGTATGATTTTGACATTGCTAACGCCTGCTAAATCTGCTGGCTCTAAAGTCACGCTCTTTGATATTTCAGTGAAATCTGGCGGATATTGTGTTTTAGCTAAAGGCGGATCAAAAGCTGGATTAAGATTTAAGTTATAGGTGTATATTTCAAAATCAGTGTAGATAATATCGTTAGTATCTGCATTTTCAATTTGTACCCCAATTTGCCCTTGTTTAAAGTAGCCGCTATTTGTTAAAGGCAAGAAAACCGCATCAAAATTCAAATTGTATGTTTGAGTATTATCGATAGCCACTGTTTGAGATATTGATCTGTTTCGCCCAAAACCGACATCGACAAATTGAGCAGATCTAGCTTTTATAAGAAATCCACTACCGCTTATAGCTTCTGACTGAAAACTAGCCGCGCCAATTTCAGGATCTGGAGCTGGGTTAAATGTAACAACGTCCCAGTCATCCAAGCCAAATATAAAATTTGGATTTAGCAATAAATTGCTTTGTAAGTTTGGCGCAATTCCGTTTTTGTCGTAAACCGTCACATTATTGTTGCCAATAACAACAGGATTATCATTAGAGCCAAGCCTGTTAAATGTTCTTAAGGTAGCGGTTTCTTCAAAAGTATCAGAGTTAAATTTACTTCCATCCCTAAACTCTAAACTGCCTTGAGGGGTTACTCGCCAGTTTTCACAATCTTTCAAGCCGCCTTGATATACTGCTCCTTGTGTTTTGCCTTGCATCTTAGGAGAGATGGCACCAAAACTGAAATCGCTTTGTATAGGAGAGACATTAGGCATAATTAAGCAATCCTACAAAAATTGAAATCGCTGCCAAACTCATCTACTTGTCTAACTTCGCTTATAACTGTGCGATATTTAGCCAAAGCAACTTCATCAGCCAAAATAGCTTCATAGGGCGATTCAGGTGTAAGGCCTTGACCTAATATTTGTAGCGGTGAACTCTCTATTAAAGCCAGCGTAAGATCGTCAGCAACGACAAAGCACATAGTCATAGTGCCAGTTTCATCGTGCAGTGTTTCTGTGCGTGGCATAAAAATAAAAACATATCCAGCGTAATCATGGCTAAAACCATCACGGCAATGATAAATATGAGCCTCATTGCCCTCGGCATTAGCTTCAAGCCAAACTTGCAAAGCTGGCAGATCGTCGCAATATGTGACTAAATAATTCATACTGGTTTCCTAGCCTCCATAGCTGCTTGTTCTAATGTCAATCCTGTTTGCTCAATTCGCATAACATACTTAGGAGCGACATAAGCTGTAGCAGCACCAAGGGCGCTGGCATCTACTAGATGGCCGTAAAATCCCAAGCCCGACGGCGGTACAGGTACAGGGTTAGCTACTTGAGGGCCAGTGCTACCATCTACTTGTATGCTTGGCGTTGTACCATCAAGCTCAAATAAAATTCTGCGGGTTTCGTTTACCGGCCAAGCACTTATAGGTATGCCTGCACCCTCAGAGCAACCATCCGCATTAACCCAAGAAATGTTAAGCTGGCCACTTACATTTGATAATATTAAAACCCAGCCTGCCGAAGGGCTTGAGCCGCCGCCAAAAACTGCATCTGTGTAGTAATTTAAAATTAGAACATCCCCGTCGGATGTAGCAGGCACATCTGTAAAAGTTAATTCGCAATACAAACTAAAGTTCGTGTCTGTTTGAGCGATTGGTACGGTGCCAAATATCTGAGTAGTGGCTAATCGAGTTAGCGCAGCACCAGTATCATTAATAATAGGGCTGTATTGATTTAGCCGCCGTCTATTTGCGTATACTGCGGATGTAATTTCTACGCCCTTAGTGGGGTCACCTAAAAAGCTTTCGTTTTGGCTGTCATCTAACAAATATATTCTTTCGGCTTGCGGGGCATTGTTGCCTTGTATGCGCGCAACGTGATATATAAAAACCTTTCCATCATCAAGTAATTGTGTATATCCACCAAATTGAGCGCCAGTAAAGCTGCCATCCTCTAAATTGACTGTCATATCCTCTGAATTAGTTCTGAGGGTAACGAATTTCTGGCCGCCCAATGGCTTTAGTACAATCATTACAACAAATCTTTGGGCAGAAGCGTCTAGCGTTGTACCAATAACTTTAGCCATAGCGATTTTATGCTCGCCGGTTGAGCTGTCCTGTAGCACCGTACCCTTTGTGCCATCATAACTTGTAGTTATCCCACCATCTGATTGACCAACGCCGTAATTCCAATCCGGCGTGAAAGCGCCAGTTGGTTGCAGCTGAGTCACATCGGCAGAATAGCCATGATTGTTTGTATCTTGCCGCCTACCAGTTATACCAAAATCACTAATAACAGGGACATTTGCGGCATAGGTAACTAACTGTCCGTCTAGAATTTCGGTTTGCGCTGAAACGTGTTGATGATCTACTGGCACCCCAGACTTAACTTCTAAACCATCTGTTGTAAAAGGAAATAGAAATGTTCTATTGTCAACAGGAGGGCCGCCCCCGCCAATAACATTAGCCCAATAATCTAAATATATGCTTTCAACTGAATCGCCTACAGCGCCTTGACTAACCATGTACGCTGTTTTAGCGTCATTAATTTGGTCGCCAAATGCGCCAGCAACTTCTAGCCAAGCATCATTAATTTGATTTGCAGTAGCGCCAAGTGACTGCAAAAAAGCCAGCTCCATGTCATTGTTAGAGCCGGTAAATCCTTGGCCTACTAAAGCATCAAATTTAGCATCATTTATAGCCGTCATATTATTTATACTAGCTTTAAATAATTATCACTTGCGGCAATTACGCAATATGAAATCAAGCCGTCAAATACTTCTGAACCAAAATCACGATCTCTAAATTCGCCGCTTATGCCTATTGCACAACTACCAACTGGTATTGCTGTTTCATCAGTAGTTGTCTCGGTAGTGGCGATAGTCGCAGAAACTGGCACATAAACATATATCGCCTCGTCAGAGTCTTTATAAAGCTCTTGCTCAAATATATATCTAACGCAAGTATCCCAAGCTGTTTTGATTTCAACTTGACGAATGTTGTCTACTGTATTCATGTAAAGAGCAACACTATCAGCACTAACAGCGCTTATGGCGTCTTCATCAGTCACATTGGCTACAACACCGCCAAAAGGAATTTCAAACTTTTTGATAGCATCAGTCATGGCTATTTACCTTTTTTAGCGTCCATTATTTCTTTATGCTCTTTTTCGTTTTCAGCCTTTTTTTTGGCCGCAGCTTTTTTAGCCTTAGCTTGTTTTTCTGGCAAAAACTCTTTGATAACTGCAACATCAATCAACAGAACGTTTGAGATCTCTTCTATAGACATACCTCTTTCGGTATAGTCTTTAATTTTTTTCTGATCTGATACGTTTGCGCCTTTTTTCATGGTCAATACCTTTAAGGTTAAAAAAAGGGGGCAAAGCCCCCCTGTGTTAATGTGAGTTAGTCGGTAACTCGCAAGTTAACAATTTGCTCATCTTCAACACGAACAGCGCCATAAGTGGCTTGTGCATATAAAGACCAAGCATAAGAACGGCTAGGATCTTGCTGCACAAATGTTGAGATATCACGGTTAGTAGCTAAACCAATTGCTCTATCGGTGAATGCGTAGCAATCAGTAATGCCAGCAGAAGGACTCAAAAGTCTTGTGCTGCAAATCCAGCAAAAACCCATCCAGTTAGGCACAATCAAGCCTTGGCTTAACTTCTGCAAAGCTTCTCGCGTAACATAATCACTAGAAGTTTGCTCGGTAAGTTGTAGCAAGCGGCGTACTTGAGCTGGGCCAATTACAAAGCATTTCATCACTTCGCCTTGAATATCGTTTTCCAAGAATTTCTCTTGTACTTGAGTGATTAGATCAAAGCTGATTTGAGCGCCAGCAGAATCGATTTGCTGTGCTGTCGGAAACGAAACAGCAGAACCATTGCCATCTAAAGCGTCATCACCAAATGCGCGAATGATCTCGTCATCGTAAGCGCGAGCCATAGACATACCCATGGCGCGTACTAAGCCGCCTTTAATGTCTACTTTTGCTTGGATTTGGTCTTCATGCTCAATAAGTTCGCCGCAATCAAAAGTCTTAGCAACCGCAGTACGACGACTAAAAGGATAATCGGTAACTGGCGTTGCTTGTGCACGCTGAGTTTTTTGTGAAGCTTCTTGAGCGCCTACGCGATCAAAAGAATAATTTTCACCGCCGCTTGAAACATTCATTACCTTAATTTTAAGGCGTGCGTATTCTTGTTGGGCAAGGTGGCGTAAGTATTGGTTAAACTCGTCAATATAGACGTTTGGTATAGTAGCTGACATTTCAGATACTCCTCGAAAAAATTAGTTAAATTTCTTCGCCTAGATGAGTATCCGCTCAGCTGATCTGTCGGGTCATGTTGTGGCTTGGTAGAACCTCTACCCTAGGGGTTTCGTCAGGCCTTAAAAGCTGGATAAATCCTTATCCATAAAAAAGGGTATCTGCTCGATACCCTAGAATATAGTTTAAGCTTTTTTGCTTGCCAAGCTTTTTTTTAGAAAAATTTAAGAAGCGTACCGCTCTGGATTGGCAGCTTGCATTAATTTGTGCATTTTTTGGCGAGCTATATCATCACCTTTATGATACGGATGATCAGGATTCGACAAAATATCATTTATTTTAGCTTGAGCCTCTAATGGCGAGTCAACGCTGCCATTACTGTTATTCGCCTGTATGTCCATATTTGTGCTTTCGCTGACATTTTTAGCTAAACCGTTCAACCAAAACACCGTTTCTGAATCAATTGTTTTCGATTCCATAGCATTTATTAGGCCTTCCGGCGCACCAGCTTTTTTAGCAAAATTTAAGGTTTCTTGATATTTTGCCTCAGCAGCCAAGCCCCATTCTTTTTGAATACTGGCAATGCTTTCCTTGTTTGCATTTTCAAGCTCTGCCCTGCTTTCACTGTTTTTGCGGCCAGTAATTTCGGCAAACTTTTTAAACTGCCTTTTTGTCATGCCAATTTCTTTTGCTAAAGATCGCATATTAGCTAAATCATCATCAGCAAAAGTTACGTCTTCAAGCTCTGGCGGAATATAGCCGTCAGTGTCTTCTGGAGTACCTAAACGCTTCATCAAATCATTAACTGAATCATCGTCATCAAAGTCTGGCGCTTCTATCAAGCTTGGCACTTTGTCTTTAAGCTTTTGCTTGAATGCAGCTATATCGCTTTCGCTTGCGTCTTCTGTAGGTATGCGGATTGAATTACCTAGAAATGATCTTTGTTCGCCAAAGCGATTAAACAAAGCAGTCATGTCCTCAGCGTTTTTCACCTCATCCCAGTTTCTAGCAAACTCTGGCACTGCCTCTGCCCAGCTTTCTAAAACTTCCTCTTTAATTTCATCAGTCATTATAACTTACCTTTGGTTATGGTTAAAAAATGGACAACAAGCTCTTGCTGGCCAATGCGTGAATACAACGTGTTTGGATCTGGATGCAATTGCGGCACTAAGATATGAGCCTCAACCAGTTCATCTAGCAGCTTTGCACCGTCCGGCGTACTAAATACTTTTCTAACTAGATCATGCTGTCTCTTTTGTTTTTCTTTTAACTCGGTCATTGTGGGCCTACCTCAGACATCGCTTGCTCGCCAGCAGCCACAGCCTGCATGGTTTCCCCAGCCATTTGTGCTTCTTGCATAGACTGCCTTTGTTCTCGATCTGCTTTAACTTCATCGCTAGGCCTATTAACTTTTGCAGATACACCTAAATAGTTAGCAAGCTGTTTAAATGCTTCATCCCAGTCTGGTATATCCAGCAAGTTTGGATTAGCCTCAGCCATACCAAGTAACGTAGTTAGGTAACGCTCTAGTGATTGTACATTTGATGCCTGCTGTGTTTTGGCGATAGGTGAAGTGTATTCAATCTCAACCTTGCCACCCATTTGGGCTATTACATCCGGCATTTCTGGGAATTTGCCAGCTCTAAACAGTATGCCAAAGCATCGAGTCACAGCAGGATCTAACAGGTCTGTTTGAAGTCTACCTAAAGTCGGGCCAATCAAAGCCTCTAACTGCTGCATTCTTACTGATATTTCCATGGCAGTAGCTGGCGTGCCTTGCATTGGCGGTAAGATTAATTGCGGTATAAAGAAATAGCTTTCTATATTCTGGCGTAGCCTGTCCATTTCTTGATAAGTCACATCAAATCGCGCACCAGATAAAAACGGTTTAACTTCATTTACATCGCGCACCTCAGATATGCCGCCAGCTGTCATGTTAAGATCACCAAACAGGCCTCTAGACGTTGTAATGATTGGCGGATCTAAGTTTTTCTCTACCGCTGTCATGTTAAGCTCTATAGTTCTATTCAGAGTCAAAGTGTCAGCCAAAGCAATCATGGCTGGACTATTACCCCACATTGAGCTTGAAGTCTTGCGCCACCTTGGCACAAAAGCTGGACGCTCATAGTAGCCACCTTTCTTTGGTAGCTCTTTGCCATCTTTTAAAAACGCATAACCAAAACCCCATGGCCGCTTTTCAGGGGCTATGACTTTTGCTGTGCTGGTTTCGGGAATGTCTAGCCTGCGATATATGCAAAATATAATGTCTTCTTTTTTATCTGGATCAGCTGCTGGGTTTTCAGCTGCCTCAATAACATCATCTGGCAAACCCTCTTTGCCAAAGAAATTCACAATTTGCAAAGGTGTCCATTGTAGGTGGCGGAATACTCTAATCACATCGCCTTTGTGGTCTTGCTCGAAATAGCATTCTTTAATTGGCACTGACATAAAATTAAGTGCAGCGTCTTCGTCTTTATTCTCGTTTTCTTCGGCAATTAAAACTGACGTGCCAAAGCAAACCAAATCTTGATAAGTTTCGTTTATAGAGACATTGAAATTAGAATCTTGCAAAGCCTCGTAAGTAATCCGAGAACATTCCTCAAGCCAAGACATTGCAACTTGATTATCATTAAGCATGTCCTGCCTAAACTTAAGATCAAACCAAGAAACGCTGGCGCTGGTTAAACGGCTGTGCAAACTTGACGCTAAGTTTTGGGCCGCCATGATTGCTGTAGCGTCATAAACAAATGGCTTGCGCCACTCTATGCTGTTTTCAGCTCGCTCGTCTTTAAAAAAGCGGCCTCTATATGGGGCTATATAACGCTCTATAGCATCCCAAACATCCTCAACAGTGTAGCGATCACCTTTAAGTCTCTGGTATCGAGTAACTATGTCTTGTCCTTTCATTTGTCTTTAACCTCTGGAGTAAGCGGCTGTATGCCCCTGTTGTTAATTTTCTCTGGATGTGAATAGCCTCTTCTCTCGAAGTAATCCCAGCTGTCACGCAAGGCTTGCTCGGCTTCATGTTTTTTTAAGTGTTGATCTTTAATGCCGCTGCAACTTGTGATGACACGGCCATAAGAGGGTTTATCAAGACTCATTAGCAAGACCTCTTAACTTGTGGCTTGCGCTTGCGATGTGTGCTTGAGTTATTAGTAAGCATTTCGCCCATGTAAGGATCGTAAGCAACAGCAAGGTAGCGGAAAGCATCAGCGCCGTGAGAAAACTCATCATGCACTGGCGTTTTTAGATAAAGCCCAGTTCTCTGGTCATAGCGTTTGCGGTAATTTTCTAAGGCATCTAGCCCAGACTCACAGCCAACTTTGTCGAAGTAACATTGCGAAAGGATTGTGCGTACAGCGTTTATGCCGTCTTCAATAGATATCTTAGGCGCTACAATGACGTTGAATCCAAGCGACTCGATAACTTCTAAGCGAGTTTTGCCAGAAGTCAGCTCTCTAACCTTCACATCCCATGGCATGATCAACTCGCCATAGATATAAGGCATTTGCATCATGTCTTTTAAAACATCTGTTAGGCCTGTATTTTCCCATTCTTGGTAATGGATCAGCCGGATTTCACTGCGAAAGCACTGCATAAACCAAACAGCTGTCATGTCATCGATACCTAAATCAAAAGCGGCATAAACTGGCAGCCCCTTTTCATAAGGTATTCGCATCACCCTGCCTTGATCCCTAGCCTTACCAATATCGTGAGCATAAAAAGCGCCCTTGATAGCAGCTGCCCAGTCACACAAAAACTCTTGCCTGTAATCTGACTCCGGCATGTTTTGCCTTGCTGACTCAAGCTCTTCTGCGTCAATGACATTGGTTTCATCCGCTCTAAAAGTAGCGGCATACCATTCAGGATGACCCTCATTCATCATCCTTGAGGCCTCCTGATACTTTTCGTAAAAGTGATTCTTACCGTTTGGCGTACCTAAGAATAGTGCGCGCCCCTTTCGATCCGCCAAAGCTGGACGAACCACCTCACTCCATATACTTATTGGCTGGTTGCCAAACTCATCAAACACAACAGCATCAAAATACAAGCCCCTTAAAGCATCTGGGTTATCTGCACCAAAACACATAATCCGCGCTATCGATTTCTTGCCGTTAACCTCACCTTTAGGAATGTCTATCCGCAGCTCACTTTCATAAGCTTTGCTGCTAGGTATCATCGCTGTGTAATCTTTGGCGTAATCCCAAGCCACCGCCTTAGCCTGCTTGTAAAACGGTGCTATGTACGCAACACGGGGGTTATGCAAAGGACAATTGAGCGCAATATCTATCAGCTCGTTAACTGCCAGTACCGTCTTGCCGAAACGCCTATGAATCGCCAATACAGTAAAGCGAGCGCAGTTTGAATGTATGGATCTCTGCAAAGGCCGTGGATGGTACCCTGTGCTTATTTCTACAATCTTATGATTAACTGGTAGCATTAACTGCAAACCTCGCTCTATGGGGCTTATATGCGCTTCTATGCGTATTCTGGGTATGGCGTGGATGTGTGTTTATTGCTTTTTTAGAATAAAAAAATTGTGAACTGGATAGTCGATGGCGATGGCGATCCCGATTTTCGGGCCACCCCCCTCCGACTTTTTTAATCTGGCTTTGAAGTTTTCCAGCAATTAAGCCGTAAGCCCTTGATATTGTTATTGTTATCCTCTGGGCTTCACCTTCATTGACTGGTGTTATGTCCATAGTCATTGAGCGTTATTCCCTTCAATATCAATGACTTGGCTGTCATCCGCTCTATTAATACCAGTGGACACGTTGACAATTACCGCATTATTGCCGCCTTTGTTGTCGTTATCACGCCAGCCGTGCTTGTTCTTTTGGTACCAGATAGCGGCGACCATGTTGCCTTTGGCTATTTGCTCCCGAACTAGGCTGGTTATCTCCATCTCATCATTGGCTAGCCCTCTTTTGATCGCTCTTTCTACGCGCACAGAATTCTTTATTGCTATGTTTAACTCCGCCTCACATATGCCCAGCGTGTTAGCTACATAACTAGCAGGTGCGCCGATACTGACCATATCTTCAATCGCATCTAAATCTGCATCAGTTAATTGAAACTCGAAGCCTTGATCATTCTTAACCACTGGCAGCGCGTCTTTAAGCCGTTTAGACGCTGGCAGTGCTCTAGATATAGCTTTACCCTTGAGCGGTTTATTTGTTTGTTTAGAGCCAATCGGTCGCCCTGCTTTGTTGCTGCTTGTCATAGTCGGATTTATCCTTAAATGAATAAAAACCAACAAAGCCAGCAAAGCAGCTAAGCGCCGTTAAACGTGATTAATTTGATTAAATGAGCGAAGCGAAAAAAAACACTCTTAGCAATGAGCGAAGCGAAGCGCGAAGGAGCGTAGCGACTGGTAGCAGTGGATATCAGGTAATTTAGTTATATTACTTAACGCGATCAGTTGTTAATCTGGTGGTCATTTATCCAGCTGTCAAGTTAAATATACGCCTCCCTAATCTTTGTATAGTTAATAATTAAAGTTTCTAAAATCATTATAAAATCATTATAAATCAGTTAAATTATCAAAATAGTATTGACAGTACGATAATCAAGGCCTAAGATTCGCCTAACTGGAATTAACCAGCGACCAAACGAGGCTTAGCCGATGATCAAATCAATCAATGCAAAACATCAGAAAACGGTCAGCAAATTTATAAAAGCTGATCGCCAATACAGCGCCAGAATCGATCAACTGCATTCACAGGATATAGACGACAGCGAAGATTTATTAGCGTCAAAATTCTATTCTAATGCGAGTCATTACTTTTCAATGTTACCGGCTAGAGAAAAAGCCAATATTGCAAAAACTATTGATACCGCCGGATACTAACGAAAATCAACCAACAAAAAGAGACTAAAACCATGACTAAAAAACAAACTAAAACTAAAACTAAAAAAGATCTTTACCAAGAAATCACAGACGGCATTATTGCGGAACTTGAACAAGGTATTTGTCGCTGGGTTCGTCCGTGGGATAAACAGAGCCAGCCTTTTTCTTTGCCTTGTAGCGGTAAAACTGGCAAAGATTACAACGGTATAAATATAGTAATGCTAATGGGGGCATCTACTTTTTTTAATACTCAATCATGGCTGACATACAAGCAAGCTGAGGAGCTTGGCGGCAATGTTAAAAAGGGCGAAAAATCAACGCCGCTTGTATTTTTCAAGCAATTAGAAATCGAAAAAGACAAAGGCGGCAGCGATCCAGAGCTTGTAAAGATTCCAATGCTTAGACAATACCGCGTGTTTAACGTTGAACAATGCGAGAACATCGAAGCTGACAAGATTAAGGGCTTTATACCAGAACGGCCAGAAGCCCCTCAGAATGTAGCCAGCGACCTAGCAAGCGCTGTTGGTTGTGAAGTCTTAACAGGATCAACCAAAGCAGCAAACGCCGATTTCTTTGATCGCGTTATCATTCCAGCCTTTGGTGACTTTAAAAGCGCCGATCATTTTGCTGCTACTTTGTTTCATGAGTTGATACATTGGACAGGCAGCCCATTAAGACTAAACCGGACAAAGGGCAACAGAGATAGCATCATAAAAGAAAGCCGCGAAAATTACGCTTTTGAGGAATTAGTCGCCGAGCTTGGCGCTGCTTTCCTTTGCGCTAAATTCGGAATAGCTAACGAGGAATTGCAACATGCTGATTATATTGGCTCTTGGCTCAAACTTTTAAAGGATGATAAAAGAGCGATCCACAAAGCATCAGCTGCAGCTCAAAAGGCTGTTAACTATATTCTTGAGCTAGCAGACAGCCAAGCACAAAAAGCCGCCTAATGCGTCAATTTAAGCCCCTGTTAATGGGGGTTTATGTGGATACATTAAAGCAACCAAAAAGAGACTAATACAATGAGTACACAAATAACAAGCCCAGAAGCAGTAAAACATATTTACAATACTATGCTTGGCATAATTGAAAACACACATATAAGTGAAGCGTCATGTGATTTTAAAAGATCAATCGAGCGCCTTACATACTATAAAGCCTTAAAAGATCATAACGGCTGCATGTTTAACAATGAGCGCCTCGCCTATTTGCTTCGAGTTTGCCAAGTTTTAAACATTAGAGCACACAATAAACGATATAGGCATGAGACAAGCTGGCTTGCAAAACTAGACCAAAACGACAAAGTAAAAGCTATAAGGCACAAAGCAAACAATAAAAACTTGCCGAAAAAAAAGTGTTTAATGCAAGCATTGAAAAATTTGCATCATTTACAATACAACATGGATGAATTCAATGAGGTTGGTAGCGTTCGTGTAGTTATTGAGGGGCTTATTGAAGCAATGCAGACCTATATAATTAGATCAAGCGATGAGTACAATACAGCCTTTTGGGGCACTGTTTAAGCCCCTAGTTTAAGCCCCTGTTAATGGGGGTTTATGCGAGCGGCTAAAGCTCGGCAACACTAACCAAAAAGAGACTAACTTTTATGATATCAATAAACAATTTATGGCAAGCAATAGAGATTGCCCAAGCTGCGAAAGCATCGATCTATAAAACATCTAGCGGCTGGCTAGTATGCAAAGACCAGCGGCCAGCCAATAGCGTTTTTTGCACCAGCTTTAAATTTGATCTTTAAGGAGGCCAGACCAATGAACAAACATAATATAGCTGTTGAATTAAGTGATCGAATACAAATGGAGCTTAAACATATACCAAACATGGGGGGCAAAATTGAACCCAAAATTGAAAGCCTTAATAGCGGCATGGCTAGGCTTTCAAAGGCTATTGATAATGAAACTACACCGGAAATTATCTATCAAGCTAGAGATATGCTGAGCATTATAGAAGGCCTAGAGGATAAGCTTAATCTTCTAGTAAGCATGGGCAGCCATTGCGAAGCGCTAGAAAAAGCAAAGGCATTAACTAACAAGTGACTCAATTCAAGCTGCTAGAACGAAAATCTGGCAGCTTTTGTGGATTCATTAAATACAAGGTAAAAAAATGAGTAAATATAAAGGGCTTTCACTGATCGAAATAGCGCAAGGGCAAAGCGGTGATTCATCAATATTTGAATGCGCTTCAATTGAGGACAGCCAAAGGGCCGCTAAGGACGCTCACAGCTATGCTAGTCGTTTTGATAGCAAAGTGACAGTGGAACGCATAGCTGGCTTTACAATGAAGCATGAGCCGCGCTACATGATCAAAGTTACTAAGATTTAAACCAACCACCAAAAAGAGACTAAACGTTATGAAATTTTCAATAGAACGCCATGCTTATGCACCAGAATTAAATAAAATACACTTTAACAATGGCGGCGCATTAAAAGCCCCAAGCATTAAAAGTATAAAAGAGGCTAGAAAAAAGATTTTTCCAAAGCCTATGTCTGGCCTTTACTGTATAGCAGAATCAGTCTATCAAGACAAAAAGTGGCAAAACCTGAATAAAGTTGTAGCAAGCGGCTTTTGCGATACAAGATTAAGTGCGTATAAATTTACGCGCCAATTCAAGCAAAAAGGAGGGCCATTATTGAGCGGCGAAATATTGCCGCCTAATCAGATTAAACTTAAATTTTATTACCTTTAATTGATTAAAAAGAGACTAAACGTTATGAACAAGACTTACTTAGAATTCATGGTCAGCGATGACAGCTGCGAAAACTATCTGGTAAAAGTTGAGCGATCAAACGCTGACAGCTTGCATGTTAGTATAACGCATGAACAAGAAAGCATAACGCGCCGCTTTAGCCTTGATGTGTTGTTTGATATTGCTAGTGGCAAAAGCTTTATGCTTGCATATAGATTCGGAAAAACTGACTTAACACTAAGCCAAGAAAATATGGATTATATCATGGTGTCAGTCCTCAAGTTTTTAGGCAATCACGCTCAACTCAAAGAAATATAGAAGGGAGGATAATTAACAAAAAAATTCAGATACAAAATATCGATAAACTTAAATTTTTAATTAACAAAAAGAGACTAACGAATATGAAACAAATTCAAAAGATTGACGAAATTGCAATGACACTTGAAATAAGCGTGCTTTCAATTGAGCAAAAAATTATCAAGGCTGAGTATGCCCTTAAAAAGAAAGGCAGCTCAACTATTGAGGCTGATATTAATAATCTAAAGCATGAGAAAAAAGTCATGCAGCAAGTGGCGGCAAAGCTTTCGCAATGCAGCAAAGACTTGGCCGAGATCTAGAACGAACATCAAGCAAAACAAGGGGGCTTTTTAGCCTCCTTTTTTATATAAGCCACTTGCGCTTATTAATGCGGCCTCAGCTTTGTTATGATCCTTTTTCAGCTTAAACCATGAAGCGCCAAACAAGTCTCTAGCCAGCTCTAGACTTTCCTGTTTATCTTTACCTATTAAACTATAATGATGTTTCCATAGCTGTGGTGAAACGTGATTGATCGATAAACCCAGCGATGCTGAAACGCCATTAAAACAGCCCCAAGCTTCACCGAACGAAAATGCTGCAATGCCTGAATCTAACGGCATACTATGCACTTTCTCTATGATAATGTCTTTAGCACCCAGTTTTTGCCAGTC
>JABSRR010000145.1 GCA_013215025.1 Pseudomonadales bacterium | reverse complement strand
GCTCAAGTCAGCAAAAGCACTGCAAATGCTCTCAAATCCGCGCCGCGGGTTAGCCGCAGCAAAGCGCCAAGCTTGCTTGACTCTGTCACTTATACTGGGCTCGGCGCGATCAAAGCCGGAAACGCCGATGGCAGTATTCCCGCATGGTCAGGCACATTGCGTGGCTCATCTGGCCGCATGGGTTATAACCGCTATGGTAAAGAACACCCTAACCCTTATGGTGAGGAAGCTGCTTTATTTACCATTACCGCAGATAACTACAGCGAATATGCTAATCGTCTCAGCGAAGGACAGATCGCCCTATTCAAAAAGTACCCAAGCACCTTTAAGATGCCGGTTTACCCAACCCATCGAGATGGCAGACCTGATAAAAAAGTTCTCGATCGAACCAAATGGAATGCCAGTCGCACCAAATTAGTTAACGGCATTGATGGTATGCAAAACTATACCGGCGCCATTCCCTTCCCGTTTCCTCGCAGCGGTGCTGAGGCAATCTGGAATGCACGCATTGTGCACCCTCATCCAACACTGGTCGGCTCGATGGAGGACATTGCAGTTTACCCTGATGGAAAATCACAGTTGCGTCGTCAGGTCATGGTATCTGAGTTCCCGTTCTCTTATGCAGGCAACGAAATCGGCACAACGGATGAAGCTATCGGTACCAATGCCGGACTCATTCATGTGACTATCGATGAGCCTAGGCGACAAAAAGGGCAAATGACCATTGTGCATGAAGCGCTTGATCAGGTTAGAAATGAACGCAAAGCTTGGGTATACATACCCGGTGCCAGGCGAGTGCGCCGTGCACCAACCGTTGGTTTCGACACACCAGATGGCCCCGGCGGCTTAGTTACGGTAGATGACTCATTAGGCTTTAATGGCGCCTTAGTCAGATTTGATTGGGAGCTTTTAGGCAAAAAAGAAGTCTATATCCCTTATCATAACTATGATTTTGACGATCCTGAGTTAAGCCAAGAGCAGCTTTTAACCAAACACCACCCTAATCCTGAGCATATGCGTTACGAACTTCATCGTGTTTGGGTAGTCGAGGCAAGCTTAAAGTCTGGCCAACGCCACATATATGCTAAACGCCGCTTCTATATTGACGAGGACAGCTGGCAGATCGCGCTACTTGAAAGCTACGATGGCCGAGGCGAGCTATGGCGTGTCGGTATTCTTAACACAGTTTATGATTTCTCGGTCAAAGGCTATATTGCAAGAGCGCAAGTATTTCACGATCTGCAATCTGACGCTTATGTGGCAATGCGTTTGATTAACAATACCAAGCTGCCTAATTATCTTGCCGCCCCTAAGGGTGAAAATTACTACAGCCCAGCAAATTTACGAAAAATGGGTAAGTAAGAACACTCAGCACTTCGAAGGTGGCACTACCATGCCACCTCTTTTCCTTGCCAGTCTAGAAACTTCGCCTCAGAGCCTTCCTCCAATTCCGCTAAGATTTGCAACAGTCGATCTGCAACGAACTTCGGCTGAAATAATTTATCGCTAGCTACATTTTTTTGAAACGGCTTTGATAACGGCGTATCCGTCGTGCCTGGATGAAATGCAATAAATTGAAGGCCTTTGGCGAGGCGGCCATACTCAATCGCAATATTGCGAATAAACATATTCAATGCCGCTTTCGAGCTTCGGTAACTGTACCAACCACCTAAGCGGTTATCTGAAATACTGCCAACTCTGGCAGAAAACACGACCACCTGTGTCGTAGCAGAACGCGTGAGTAGCTTTTTAAGTGACTTTAACCACAACATTGGCACCAGCGCATTGGCCTGAAACACATGCTGGTAAGCATCAAGCGAAAAGTTCTCAACCCTTTTTTCAGGCATGAGAGACTGATTATGTAAGATACCGTTACAAATAAACAGCTGATCCAGTTGAACGTCACGTTCAAGCAGCTCCGCCACAGCGTTAGAAATCGCGGCTTCAGTATAATCACTGATTTGCCAGCTGAGATTCGCCTTAGGCTGTGCCAGCGAACCAGGGCAGTCACTGCGACTAATAGCATAAACATTATCGCACGCCTGCTGCGCCTCAATAATAGCTTGGGCGATCGCACTGCTGGCACCAATAACAAGCACTGTTTTAGCCATGATTTGATTTCCGTTAAATAGTCATTTTACGCGAGAGTCGACCATTACGTTTACTTTATGGCTGGCGAGGTCAGGAATAAAGATAAAACGTTCAGCTCAATCAGCAACAACAAAGCACAAACGTAAACATAATAAAAGCAGCGCCATACAAGAAAAGCCTGAACCAGGAATGGACTTAAAAAAGACATAGACCTAATAAAGCAATAAACAACAAGAGAGATCAGAGACTGGAGAATCAGAGACCGGAAAATCAGTAATAGAAAATCAGTAATAGAAAAGCAGCAAGCGAAAAGTAATAAAGGAAATGGAGGCCCATGACAACATCCGTCATCATGGGCCATGGCAGTTAACCGATAAGCCGGGTTCTGTCTTGGACAGCCATTCATCTAGGTCAGCAATCGCTCACTGACTCAAGCGACCTACCCAAATCCCGTGCGGGTCACACGTATCGGATTTCTATTTGGTCTTGCTCCGAGTGGGGTTTACCATCGCCGCAATAGTTACCTATTACGCGGTGCGCTCTTACCGCACCGTTTCACCCTTACCGGCAGAAAACTGCTTAGGCGGTCTACTCTCTGCTGCACTTTCCGTGGGCTTTCACCCCCCAGGCGTTACCTGGCACTCTACCCTATGGAGCCCGGACTTTCCTCCCCCATCCACGAAAAGGTGAATAGCGGCGACTGTCTGGTTAACAGCGCATAATGTTAGAGCATACTAGTCAGATTTCAAGCTTAACAACTGATCATAGAGCGTTTTTTTCGACACCTTTAAGTGCGAAGCGATAGCCTTACAAGCAACTTTTGCTGGCATATGCGTGCTAAGCTCTTGAGCGAGATTGATCAATGCGCTATCAAGCTGATGCGCTTGAGCTTTAACGGGCGATAGCACCAATACAATTTCACCGCGCTGCTGATGACTGTCTGCCTCAACCCATGCAATCAAATCAGCCAGCGGAAGCAAGGCCACGGTTTCAAATGTTTTCGTTAGCTCGCGCAGCAGACAGACCTGCCGCAAAGGGCCGTATAAAGCGAGCATATCCTGCAGACAAGCGAGCAAGCGATGCGGCGCCTCATAAAATACTGCCGTCGGTGAAGCTTCAATATACTGCGACAACTTTTCACGACGTGCATTTGATTTAGCCGGTAAAAATCCGGCAAAGGTGAATTGATCTGTGGCAATACCGCAAACCGATAATGCAGCTGTTAAAGCACTGGCACCTGGAATCGGCCTGACTGTCATATTTGCCTCGTGCGCCGCAGTC
This sequence comes from Pseudomonadales bacterium, assembly GCA_013215025.1. Classification (NCBI taxonomy): domain Bacteria; kingdom Pseudomonadati; phylum Pseudomonadota; class Gammaproteobacteria; order Pseudomonadales; species Pseudomonadales bacterium. The sequence continues at coordinate 12,820 of JABSRR010000145.1, read as the reverse complement.
ACTAAACGGTAGCCCGGATCAGAAATTAATGGCGTACCCGCGTCTGAGATTAGCGCAATGTCACTACCCTGCTGCAACATCTGCATCAACTGTTCTAGCTGCTGATCACCGCCAAATTCATGATAGCTTATCAGGCGTGTTTGCACGCCATGATGGGAAAGTAATTTTTTGCTATGACGGGTATCTTCAGCTGCGATACAATCAACAGATTTTAAAATCTCGATCGCGCGCAGGGAAATATCGGCTAGGTTGCCAATCGGCGTAGCAACAATATATAGTGTTGACGACATGATGACTTTCAGCAAATTTAATCATATGAATAAGAGTTCAACTACACGTTACCTCGTGCAGTGGTTTTGCATCATCTTATCATGTTATCTCTATGGATGCTCCAGCACCTCTGAGAAAGCCAGCAGCAATACAGCTAGCGTGGTAAATCCAGAGCAAACCAGCAGCCAAGCCCAACAAGCCTGGGCCAATGCAAGCAATGGCAATTATGTATTAGCACAACAGCAACTATTAAAACTACGCAGTGGGCAAGACAGCGGAAACACGCAAGCAGCCGACCTAGCGTATATGGCTTGGACTGAAGTTATTTTAGAACAAGCAGCCAGTCAACAGCTTGCCGCTGCTCAGCAAAACGCTCTCGATCTTACGGTTGCGATTGCCTTAAGTCAGCGCCGCTCGCTGCATCAAAACTTGCGCTACTTGCCAGCGCAACAACAATTTCAGTTTTGGCAACTACAGTCCTCCCTTTACTCCCAAGAATTACAATGGCTAGCAGCGGCAGAATCTCGTGTCAAAGCTGCTAAAGCCTGGCAAGGAAATGCCGCGCTAGATGTTGCAATGTTAAACAGCAGCGATAATTCAGACTATCTTAAAAATCATGCAGAGATTTGGCAGGCCCTCAATCAAGCAGAAAAAATAACTTTAGAACAAGCCTTACTGCAACCAACTCTTGACCCCGAGACTGCTGCCTGGATTCGACTCAATTTATACAGCATGCATAGTTTGGCAGGTTTAGACCGACAAATTCAGCAAATTGATAGCTGGCAATCTCGCTACCCTAACCATGCAGCAAGGGTATACCCACCGTCAGACATAGCACTCATCCGTCAAGCTGCTAATCAACGACCAAAACAAATCGCAGTAATTCTTCCGCTCGATGGAAAATATGCCGCAGTTGGACAGGCAATTCGAGACGGCATTATGGCTAACTTTTATGGCAACCCATACAAGCCTTCCATCAGCTTCTACTCTGCCAATCCTAACGATAATTTTTTATCTATTTACCAAAGTGTTGTCGATCAAGGTGCAGACTGGATTATCGGCCCACTATTAAAAGAACAGGTTAACGCACTGTACCAGTTTGACAAATTACCCGTGCCGACACTGGCACTGAATAAAACCGACACGGCAGGCATTCCACCATTAGGTTTGATCGAATTCAGCCTATCAAAACAAGATGATATACGCGCTATCGTTAAGTTAATGAAGAAACACCATGTCAAACGCGTGATCACGCTTGCAGAGCAAGCAAGCTGGAGCGAGCAAAATACTGCCTATTTTCGTCAGCTCGGCGCACAACAACAAATGCAGGTGTTAGGTAGCTATTTTTTTGAAAACCAGACTGATCAGGCAGACACGGTTAAACAGGCTCTCAATATTGACCAAAGCAATAAGCGTATCCAAAAAGTTAAATGGTTATTAGGCAGTGATATAGAGACTGAAGCGCGCAGGCGGCAAGACATTGATGGCATTTTAATGTTAAGCAAGCCCTCTGCCAGCGCATCTATTCGCCCACTTCTTGCTTTTTACTATGCTAGCAATGTGGGCATGTATGCAACTTCAAGCATATATCGAGGCTATCCTGATAAAACCATTGATAATGACTTACGCGGTATTATTTTTACTGATATGCCAATAGCCATTGGCGACAATCAAGCTATACCTGAAAATTATCAACAGTCACCACTGCTGAGAATGTTTGGTTTTGGCCAGGATGCCTTAAGCATTGCTGAGCGTTATGTCATTTTGTCTGAACAAAAAAATGGTCAAATTCAAGGCTATACCGGAGTACTGCATCTGAAGGATATGCATATTGAACGGGATATGGAATATGCCTATTTCCGATCAGGGTTTGTGCAAGCGCTGAACTCCGATCTTGGCAGGACATTTGAAAAAAAATTCATCACGCCACCTTAATATGCCGTTATCGTTTCTTCATCGCAGACAATCGATAGGTATTTTTTTTGAACAACAGGCTTTAGATTTTCTGCTGGCACAAGGCTTGCAATTACGAGCAAGAAACGCTCATAGTCGATTTGGCGAAATTGACCTGATCATGCAAGAGGATAATCAAATAGTGTTCGTCGAGGTACGATATCGCAGTAACAGCAAGAAAGGCAGCGCAATTGCCAGTGTTGATGCAAAAAAACAAGCAAAGCTCTACAAAACCGCAAATTATTGGATGCAGTCCAATCAATGCTCTGATCAAGCGGCCAGATTTGATATTATTGGCATTCAACCACTTACATCTTTTGCCAGGGAGAAAATCAACCAGCTGTTCATTATTCAGGCCAAGCAACAAAACTATGGATTACAGTGGATTAAAAACGGTTTTTAATCTGCCTGACTCTATCTATCTCATCAGTAAACTAAAGACATTATCGTGTTTGAATATATCGTAAATCATTTTAATCGCCAGATAGATACCGCTGCGATAAACACTGAATCGTTAACTCCAATGATCGCTGAGGCAGCAACTTTGTTAGCCAGTAAGCTAGGACAGGGCTGCGTATTTGGGGTGAGTAGCGACCAGGCTTTTGCAGCAGGCTTTGAGTTAAATCGCTTACTGCTCAACTTACACTCTCAACAGCGCCCCAGTCTTCCCAGTGTATTTTTAAACAGCAATCAGTTTGGCCATGCACAAACTATCGATAGCTATGCGCAGGCTTTAGCTCATATGCTCAAACATGAAGACATGTTGGTAATATTCTCATCCAGCGGTGAAGAAAAGCCTCTGCTTGCTCTTGCTGAGCTAAGCCAAAACAATATGATAAGCTGCCTATACATAGGACCAAATGGCAGCATTACCAAGTTACTTGATCAATCCAGTAGTCAAATTATCATTCCCAGCATGACCGCAAACAACTTATTGCAATTACAAATAAGCTTGACGCACTTGTTAGTTGAGTTAGCCGAAATCAGCCTTTTTGGTGCAAACATTCATGAATAAATCATTACTCACTGTAGGCCTCATATGGCTTTATATAAGCTTATCTGGCTGTAGCTTAATAGCAGCAAACTCAGCTGGTGATATTCAAGAAGACTATGGTAAGCGAACCTTAGGCACACAAGTTGAAGATAATACTATCGAAGCTAAAGCTTTAGCCAGCTTTGACAAGCTGAGTGCGAACAGCGAAAACAACCAGATTCATGCGAAAGCCTTTAACCGTGTGCTGCTGATTACCGGTCAAGTGTCAACTGAGGCTGAAAAAAACCAGATATCACGTCAAGCGAGTAAAATTCGTCACGTGAAGCGGGTTCATAATGAACTGGAAGTTATCGGCGTGCTCAGTTTCTTAGCCCAGCTTAATGATAGCTATCTTGCCACTAAAATAAGTCGCACCCTGATATTTACCGATGGCGTAGATGCTAGCCGAATCGAGTGTGTGGTTGAAAACGGCAGTGCCTACTTAATGGGGCTAGTCACTCAAGAAGAAGCGGCGCGCGCTGTCACAGCTTTGCAGAATGTGTCAGGCCTGACTAAGATCGTAAAAGTATTTGAATATATTGATAACCAAACCGATTAGCTCAGCTAATAATCGCTGAGGCTTTCGACAATGACACGCTTGATGCTAAGGCCAAGCTAGATCAGGCAAAGCCAGGCCAGACCTAACCAATAACAGCCGAATTGGCATTGCCGTTAAGGAATAATTACATTACTTGATGACCGTAAGATGCGATCGGCTCTTGGCCGAGCCTTTTTTGTTGCCCGCGGCATCAGTGCTTTCGTCACTCGCATGATCAACAGAATGCTCGTTATCAACTTGGCTAACTGGGGCTAGACTTGAGTCAGATCGAGCATCTGCGCTGTCAACTGCAGAATCAGATTGCTCCGCCTCTTCAACCTGTTGCAAATAGAAAGGTTCATCAGGAAACGCCATGCCGTGCCCATTTTCACGCGCATACAAACCCACTATTGCGCCCATCGGAATATAAATTTCCTGTGCAATTCCGCTAAAGCGCGCGCTAAAGCTTATTGCCTGCTTATCCATAAAAAACTGATTGACGGCAGATGGCGAGATATTTAGCGTAATTTGACCGTCTTCCACATAAGCCTGCGGCACTAAAGTACCAGGGAAATCAGCGTGCACGCTTAAGAAAGGGGTAAGCTCATTATCTAGAATCCAATTAAAGATGGCTTCGACAAAATACGGTCTGGAAGGTGACATATATATTCCGCTCTATTTAGGCTAATGTTAGCATACCAACGCAGGCAGCGAGAAAAACACGGTCAAAAAAAAAGCTTTGTTCTAAACAAAGCTTTTTCAATCGAGAATTCCTGCCAAATTTAGCCTTGCTGTGCCAACAACACCATATCTTTTTCTTGTTCAGACAGGCTCTCTTTGAATGATTCGCGCTCAAACAGGCGTTCCATATATTCAAACAACGGTTTCGTTTGTTTCTTCTTAGGAATTTCGATGCCTAAAACGGGTAAACGCCATAAAATTGGCGCCATGCAGCAATCAACAATGGTGAACTCTTCGCTCATAAAATATGGTTTTTCAGCAAAAATTGGCGCCACTGCAACCAAGCTTTCTTTTAATGCCTTACGCGCAGCATCAATGGCTTTTTTGCTTTCATCGGCCTCGATAGCATCAACCAGAATCGACCAGTCGCGTTCAATACGATGCACCAATAAACGGCTTTCCGCACGTGCAACTGGATACACAGGGAGTAATGGCGGATGAGGAAAACGCTCATCTAAGTATTCCATCATTATTTTTGATTCATATAATACTAAATCACGGTCGACCAGCGTCGGTAGGCTGTTGTACGGATTAATCTGCGCAAGATCTTCCGGCTTATTATCTCCACTAGCATCGACAATCTCGACTGTCACACCTTTTTCAGCCAACACAATCCGCACACGATGGCTGTAGTGACTCATATTATCTGAATAAAACGTCATTGAAGAACGCTTAGCAACAACACCCATTGAACACCTCTTTATAATGATTCATCCCTAAACTCACAATCATCCTTGTTTATGCTTGAAAAGCAATAGAATTAATAAAACAAAGGCCTGTGGTGAAAGCAATAGCAATGCTGCACCACAGGCCTGCTTGAATATGCAACTTGTTAGTGAATATCTTTCCAGTATTCGCGGTTTAATAATGCCGCAAAAATACCAAATACTAATAAGAACAAAATCGCGTAAACACCAATAACCTCACGCTGATTCAGGTCAAAACCTAAGAAAGAACGATCATGTAGCTTAGTCGGCTCTGCCGCATACACCATGAAGCTTACTAAATCAGTTATCGCTTGATCAAACTCGGCTTCAGTCATTGAGCCTGTGCCTTCAACGTGCTCGACGCGCTGACAAGGCTTGCCTGCATCTAACATCGGCTCATTTGTTACATCATCACGCTTTTGACCACCGTTAGCAGCAACCGCATAAGCAGGCTGACAGCTTTGATCACCTTGCAAGTCAACTAAAACATTCGGCATACCCACATCTTTAAAAACTAAATTGTTGACGCCATAAGGACGTGACTCATCAACATAAAAGGTTTTTAAATACGTGTATAACCACTGCTCACCGCGAGCACGCGCAACTAACGTTAAGTCAGGTGGTGCAGCGCCAAACCATTTCTTTTGCAGCTTAGGGCTGACTGGATTGGTCATGTGACTACCGATTTTTTTATCATCAAAAATCAGGTATTGCGTAACTAACTCGTCAGGAATCTCTAAATCTTTAGCGATTCGATTATAACGCTTATACTTCATAGCGTGACAACCCAGACAGTAGTTCACATATAATTGTGCACCCTGCTGTAAACCTGCCTTATCTTTTAGGTTAGGCTCAAAATCGAACAGTTCGATACCCGGCCCACCAGCAGCAAAAACTTGCGCAGCACAACCCATTAAGAGGCTCGCCGTGGCTAGACGAACTGCATTCAATATTGTTTTCATTCTATCGATACCCTTATCTTAATGCGCTGTCGCAGCGTTGATAGCGTGCAAGGTTTCTGTAATCCAAATCGGTACGACTGTTAGCACAGCAACAATAACCGCACCAACAATAGTGCCTAACCAACCAATACCACCATCCATTGTCACTCGATCTGGCACAGGTTTAGTTTTATCCATGGCCGACCAAATTGGCATAGTAAGGAAGAAAGCAAAATAAATAACGGTACAAATTTGTGACAATACAGTGCGCTCTGGATTAGGTGCTTTTACGCCGAGATAACCCAAAATTAAGAATGCCGCGACAAATACCAATAAGAAGCCTTTGGTAAAATTACCTTTGTAGCGAATCGACTTCACTGGACTACGATCAAGCCACGGCAAGAAGGCAATAATCACCACCGAGGAGCCAAATGCGATAAAGCCCAATAATTTATCCGGCACCGCGCGCAGTACCGAATAAAATGGCGTGTAATACCATACAGGCGCAATGTGCTCAGGCGTTTTCAGAGCATTCGCTTCTTCGAAGTTGGGGTACTCTAAAAAGAAGCCGCCCATTTCGGGTGCAAAAAAGATGATTGCAACAAAGATAATTAAGAAGCCAACAATACCGACAATATCATGCACGGTATAAAATGGATGAAACGCAACACCATCTAGTGGGATACCGTTTTCATCTTTGTGTTTTTTGATGTCTACACCGTCAGGGTTATTTGAGCCTACTTCATGCAGGGCCAATAAATGCAGCACAACCAGGGCCACCAAAATTAATGGGATAGCAACCACGTGCAGTGCGAAGAAACGATTCAGTGTAGCTCCAGAAATCAAATAATCGCCTCGAATCCACTCTACCAGCGGATCACCAATTACCGGGATTGCTGAGAATAGCGACACAATTACCTGAGCACCCCAGTATGACATTTGCCCCCAAGGTAAAACGTAACCCAAGAATGCCTCAGCCATCAAAGCGGCGAAAATAAAGAAGCCAAAAATCCATACTAACTCACGTGGCTGACGGTACGATCCATAAAGTAAGGCACGGAACATATGTAAATAAACCACTGCAAAAAATGCAGAAGCGCCGGTAGAGTGCATATAGCGGATGATCCAGCCATAATCGACATCGCGCATAATATACTCAACAGAAGCAAAAGCGTCTTCTGCCGTTGGCGCATACATCATGGTTAACCAAATACCGGTTAACAGTTGGTTAACCAGTACAAGTAAGGATAAAACACCAAAGAAATACCAAAAGTTAAAGTTTTTCGGCGCATAGTATCCACCCATATGGGTATCCCATGCGCGCATGATAGGTAGCCTTGCATCTACCCAGTCGCGTAGTTGAATCACTTTATCCATTATGCAGCACCTCCATCTTCACCGATGGTAATAATGTCGCCATTCATAGTAAATGGCGGGATTTCAAGATTCTGAGAGGCAGGAACACCCTTATAAACGCGGCCCGCTAGGTCAAATTTTGAACCGTGACAGGGGCAAAAGAAGCCACCTTTCCAATCTGCGCCTAAGTCAGCAGGCGCAACATCGGGACGAAATTTTGGCGCACAGCCGAGGTGCGTACAAAGGCCAACAAAGATACCGTAAGCAGGTTTAGCGCTGCTAGAGCGGAGATCACCTTCAACATTGCTTGGTTGATTAGCAGTAACAGATTCTGGATCTTTCAGCACGTCATTTAAGGTAGGTAGTGTCTCTAATTGTTCATTAGTACGGTAAACAATATAAACTGGCTTACCTCGCCATTCGACTGTCACCATCTCGCCTAATTTAAGCTTGCTTAAATCAGCTTTTACCGGTGCACCAGCAGCTTTTGCTTTGGCGCTAGGCTGCCAAGAACCCAAAAAAGGCACTGCAACGCCTGCAGCACCGGCGGCACCCATCGCTGCGGTTGCTGTCGCTAAAAAGCGGCGGCGCGACGTGTTCACTCCGTCATTGCTCATTCGGTAATCTCCCGTAGGGGCCAAAAAGGCCATTAATTCTTCTAGAAAAAGCGCGCATATTTTAATGAAAAACCCTGCCCAGCACAAGGTAATTACCGCCCAATGCAAGGCCGATTTTGGCGCAAAAAAAACCCAGCTTAAGCTGGGTTTTGAGAAATCGTAAAAATCGATTAACGTTTTGAAAATTGTGGCTTTTTACGTGCTTTACGCAGACCCACTTTCTTACGTTCAACTTCACGTGAATCACGCGTAACGTAGCCAGCAGCGCGAAGGGCGCCACGAAATGACTCATCGTATTCCATGAGTGCACGGGTAAGGCCGTGACGGATAGCGCCGGCCTGGCCAAAGCTACCACCGCCCTTAACGGTTACGTTGATATCAAATTTATCTGTCATTTCAACAGTTTCAAGTGGCTGACGTACGATCATACGTGCAACTTCACGACCGAAGTATTCATCGATAGAACGCTTGTTGATGGTAATATTACCTTCACCTGCAGTTAAGAATACACGCGCGGTTGACGTTTTGCGACGACCAGTACCGTAGTATTGTGTGCTAGACATATCTCAAGCCTTCCGTTAAATATTCAGTTCTTTAGGCTGTTGTGCCGCATGCGGATGTGCTTCACCCGCGTAGACTTTCAGCTTTGAAAACATTTTACGACCAAGCGGGTTTTTTGGCAGCATGCCTTTAACCGCTGTTTGTAGAACACGCTCAGGTGCTTTATCGATTAACTTTTCGAATGAAATCGACTTCAAGTTACCAACATAGCCTGTGTGCTTGTAGTACATTTTATCTTTAGCTTTGTTGCCGGTAACGTGAATTTTTTCAGCGTTAATAACAACAATATAATCGCCAGTATCCACATGAGGTGTGTACTCTGGCTTATGTTTACCACGTAAACGGTGAGCAATTTCAGATGCTAGACGACCCAATGTTTTGCCTTCGGCATCAACAATGAACCACTCTTGCTCAACAGCATTTGGTTTAGCACTGTAGGTTTTCATATCTATCTACCCAAAAAAATAAATAGCGCACATAACAAGGACGGCGAATACTATAGAACTGAGTTGCGAAGTTCAAGCAATTTTAAAAATATATTTGAGATGTTAGTAAGTACTCACAGACACAGCTTGCCCGTCTTTTCACCGCATATGTCATCTAGCCCCGCAGCAGACACTGTCCTCATGCGCGATGCTCCGAGGCCAGGTATTGTTTTGACTGCATTTCAAGTAAGCGGCTTTTCGTGCGCTCTATTTCAAAGTTTAATCCACCGCCACGATAAAGCTCATCGATTGAACAAGCCGCAGATATAACTAGCTTTACATTGCGGTCATAAAACTCATCGACAAGATTAATAAAACGTCGCGTTTGATCGTCTGTTTCGCGCCCAAGTTGCGGCACATTAGATAACACCACGGCATGAAACTCACGTGCAATCTCGATGTAGTCATTTTGGCTGCGCGGGCCATCGCATAACTCGGCAAAATCAAACCAAACTACGTCATCCGCCAGTAGGCGAGTCGCAAACTGGCGTTTATTAATTTCAAGCTTTACAGCCACCTCGGGCGCATGCGGTGCCAGGCGGTAAAAGCTTTCCTGCAGTGATATATCCGCGGTGTCGTCCAGAGGCCAATGGTATAAATCTGCCTGCTCTAGCGTGCGCAATCGATAATCAGTACCACCATCAACATTTACAACCTCACAGTGCAGCTTCAGTTGCGCAATCGCGGGTAAGAATCGCTGTCGCTGTAAGCCATTCTCATAAAGCTTGTCAGGCACAATATTGGAGGTGGCGATTAACGTCACACCCAGCTCGAATAACTGCTCAAACAGTCCACCAAGTATCATCGCATCGGTGATATCGGTAACAAAAAACTCATCGAAGCAGATCACCCGATGTTTGCTGGCAATATCACGCGCAATAATATCGAGTGGATTTTTTTGCCCGTCTAAATCACGCAGCTGCTGGTGTACAAACTGCATAAAGCGATGAAAATGCGAACGCATTTTTTGCTCGAACGGAAGGCTGTCAAAGAAAACATCCATCAGATAGGTTTTACCACGCCCTACACCTCCCCAAAAATATAAGCCCTGCACAGCCTTAGCCGGCTTTTTACTGAAGAGTTTGCTCAGGAAACTTGCCTTCTCTGGCTCTTGCAGCAAGGCTTCATAGACTTGTTGTAGCTTTTCAACTGCCAGGCGTTGTGCACTATCTGCAACGAAATTAGGTTTTTTCAAATCATTTTGATAGTGTTCCAACGGCGACATAGCTACCTCAAAATACAACATCGTCTGCGATATGCAGGATTTTGCGCAGTACTTTACTGAAATTGACAGCCCTAGGCAATTGCCGTAGCGGTCAATAGACACTGGAACAAGATAAGTCGCCTGTTTTTCACTTGCCCAAATAACTTTTCGCTCGCATAATTATTTAAGCGTAACCACAACAAATGATGGGATCATTTATGGACATATCCGCCGTATTCATTGCCGCAGTTATCGGCTTTGGCATTGGCGCTGTATTTGGCGGCCTAGTTTTCGGTCGCTTCTCTAGCGATCAAAATAAAACCCGTGAACTAGAAAAACACTTGCATGATAAGCAAGATGAAATCAAACACTACCAACAAGAGGTTCGACAACATTTTGTCGAAACCGCAGGCCTGCTGCGCGGCCTCGCCGAAAACTATCGCGATGTGCACAACCATCTGGCGATGGGTGCGGAGAAATTATCGCCCGACAGCAGCAGTGGACCACTGATAAAGAAACTGCCAGAGGTTGACGCAATTGAAGTCAACGAGCTACCTGACAACTTGCAAGCACCGTTAGATTATGCCCCGAAAACCAGCCCGTTTGATAAAAGCGTATTGGATGAGAGCTATGATCTTAAAACTAACTCTGAAGAACCAGACAGAACACCTAACGCCAGCGAAACCGCCAGCATGTCGACAGTGGATATTTCTCGCTAACGAGCCATTATTTTTTACTGATATGATCGAGGTGAAAGATCGATCATTCAGCAGCGCTAGCGACCCTGTCCACTTGCCAGCGCTTTAATGCATTGGGCTGTTGTGAAACACGCAGAAGTGAATCGAGCCGAAGTGAATTAAAAAGCGTTCGACATAAGCACAGCACTTTTTTGAGCAATAGCTACACCGGATTATCGATATCGATAAACTCAACAGCTAAACCAAATTGACGCGATAAGTGCTCGCCCAAGGCCATCGCACCATAGCGCTCAGTCGCATGATGACCGGCACTGACGTAAGCGATACCCAGCTCCTTTGCAAGATGCACAGTTTGCTCTGAGATTTCACCAGAAATAAAACACTCTGCGCCCGCCGCAAAGGCAGTCTCAATCATCGATTGTGCGGCGCCTGTGCACCATGCAACTTTGCTAATAAGCCTATCTCGATCACCAATCACCAACGGTTCTCTGGCAAGCTCTGTGTGAATATCATCTGCCAATGCTGATAAGGTGCACTTCCCCCCGCGCGGCTCTCCAATCAAGCCGATAGGATGTTGCGAATCATCTAGACCACCGCTTACACTAAAGCCTAAACGCTCTGCCAGTTGCGCATTATTGCCCAATGAGGGATGTGCATCGAGCGGCAAATGATAGGCAAAGAGGTTTATATCATGCTGCAGCAGTGATTTAATGCGTTTTGCCTTAACACCCACTAATGGTGCCGCCTCACCTCGCCAGAAATAGCCATGATGCACCAGGATCGCATCTGCTTTCGCCTTGATCGCAGCATCAATCAGCGCTTGCGAAGCGGTCACACCAGTGACTAAACGGTGTATATTCGCCTTGCCTTCAACTTGCAAACCGTTGGGGCAATAATCTTTGAAAGCGTTTACCGATAGGGTCTGATGACAATACGCTAACAACTCATCCCGATGGATCGACACGTCTATAATTCCCATTTTTCAGCAATAAGGTGATTGATAATAGCATTCACAAGCTTAACTATCATGGTATATTCACAGATCTAACTGATAAACAATAAACACGCATATGAATCAATTTAAATTCATTTTGTTAGCAATCGGATTCGGCTTTTTAGTCGGCATCTTGGCCGCTACTTGGCAACCGTTTACAGCCATTTTCTCGACGCATCATGAGCCTGATAGTTTGGCTGATGCAGCAGCTTCTGCAGCACCTTCTGTGGTGAATATTTTTACCAGCACGATAAACCCTATACCCACCAACCAACAAAGCAACATCACCTCAAGTAAACGTCAATTACGTAAGGGCATCAGTCTAGGTTCTGGGGTTATTGTTGACTCAAGCGGCTTAATCATGACTAACCTACATGTGCTTAAACAGGCCAGTGCAATTCAGGTTCAGCTGCATGATGGGCGCCATATGAGAGCCAGCATTGTAGGCATTGATGAAGCAACCGACCTAGCACTTCTTAAAATAGACATGACTAATCTACCATCAATAGCTATCGGCAACAGTGATATTATGCGCGTTGGCGATAATGTGTTAGCCATAGGTAACCCTTTCGGCTTTGGCCAGACCGTTACCCAAGGCATTATCTCTGCAAAAGGCCGTTATGGGCTTAATCTCAATACTTATGAGAATTTTATTCAGACTGACGCAGCAGTAAATACCGGCAGCTCAGGAGGTGCACTTATTGACAGCCAAGGGCAGCTTA
>JABSRR010000144.1 GCA_013215025.1 Pseudomonadales bacterium | reverse complement strand
ACTGTTATAGTAGGGAGACTTATCAATAAACCAAGGGTGAAAACCAAAGGCATGAAATATTTTTACATTGTCACACTGCTTTGAAAACGCCTCGGGTAAGCTGGCTAGGCCTTGGGTGCCGGGTACACAGATGGCCTTAATGCCTGCATCCTGTAGGCTCTGAAAAAACGCTGGCTGAGTACTAAGCTGTGGGTCAATTAAATCGAGGTGACAATGACTATCGATCCACATAAGGCTTACGCTGCAATTAATGCAGTTGCCGTGGGTCGATCAAGGCAAAAGCGGGAATCGCCGCTTGAAACAGCTGTTGATCGTGATTGATAAATTCATAATGGCCTTCCATCATGCCCGCCGAGGTTTCAAGTACTGCACCTGATGAGTAGCTGAAGCTCTGCCCCGGCTGAATCTCAGGTTGTTTGCCAACAACCCCTTCGCCAGCAACCTCTTGCACCTGATTGTTGGCGTCAGTAATTTTCCAATAGCGATTTAATAACTGAATTGCTGCCACTGAGTGATTGGTGATTTCAATCGTATAGGCAAAAACGTAGCGCTTTGACTGTGGTTCAGACTCCTGCTCTAAAAATTGGGTTTGAACACTGATGTCGATGTCGGCTTGAAAACTCATAACAGAATAACTTTTAACATCACTGCATACAGGGGCGGCTGTCAGTGATATGTGAATGATAATAGAGTGATTATACCGCGCTTTGCCATTGGCTGGGGAAATTAATATTGCTGAATCGGCGAAACGATCAATGCTTTTGCATTATGTCGTCGATCAGGTTGCTTAAGAAAACAAAGTTGGCAACTGATAGCTGTTCGGGGCGATCACTGAGTAAAAAACAAGCATGCTCTGACGAGTTGTCCTGTAGGTTCTGCTCAAGACTTGTGAGCTGATCTGCAGCAAGACAATTTTTTAGATTATTGCGCAAGGTTTTGCGTCGCTGGCCAAATGCAATGGCGACAATCTGCTCAAATTGCTGGGTATTGTTGGCCTTGATAATGAAGTCTCTGGGGATTAAGCGCACAATCGCTGACATAACCTTGGGTGGCGGAAAAAAAGCCGCTGCAGGCACATTGAACAGTTTATCAACCTGACAATAATACTGTGTGACCACTGACAAACGCCCGTAAGTTTTTGAGCCAGGTTGAGCAGCTAAGCGATCGACCACTTCTAGCTGCAACATAAAATGCATATCTTGGATACGTTGTTGATAGCTCAATAAATGAAAGATCAAAGGGGTTGAAATATTGTATGGCAGATTGCCGACTACCCGTAAAGCTTGGTCTGACTGCATCAGGCTTGAGAAATTAAACTGTAATGCATCCGCTGCATGTATGTGTAATGCGCGTGTGGCAAATTGAGCAGTGAGTAATTCGACTAAGTCGCGATCAAGTTCCACCACATGCAGCTGCTGTAAACGCTGTAGCAATGGTTCGGTCAGCGCAGCCTGACCTGGGCCTATTTCAACCATCACATCGTCTTTCAGCGGGTGAATCGCATCAACTAAGCGAGTAATGATATTGCCATCGTGCAAAAAGTTTTGCCCAAAGCGCTTGCGGGGCTTATGTGATGTTGCGGCTGACTTGTCTGAGGCGCTCATAATAATCGCTTTATGCTTTGCCTGGCTCGGCGAGCTGGCGTGCATTAGCCATAATGCTTGCTTGCTGACAGGCTGTGATCAAACTGCCAATATCGGCTTTGCCGCTGCCGACTAGGTCGATTGCGGTGCCATGGTCTACTGAGGTTCGGATAATTGGTAAGCCCAAGGTAATATTGGCAGATTGGCCAAAGCCCTGTGATTTCAGCACCGGTAAGCCCTGATCATGGTACATGGCTAAAACTACGTCGGCATTATCAAGATGTTTTGCGGTGAATAAAGTGTCTGCGGGCAAGGGGCCGCTTATTAATAGACCTTCACCACGAAGTTGCTCAAAACAGGGCTCGATAACCTCAATTTCTTCTCGCCCTAGATGGCCATTTTCGCCAGCATGAGGGTTCAAACCGCAGGCGAGAATGCGTGGTTGTTTTATGCCATAAAAATAACGTAAGTCGTGGTCGATAATTTGCACCGTTTGACGCAGAGAGTCTGCCGTAATTGCTGCTGGAACATCTTTTAAAGGCAGATGTGTGGTGGCTAAACAAACCCGAAGCGTCTCATGCGCGAGCATCATCACTACCTTGTTACGTGCAGTTTTTTCAGCGAGGTACTCGGTATGCCCAGTAAACGCCAAGCCAGCTTCGTTGATCACTGATTTTTGCACCGGTGCAGTAACCATGGCGGCAAATTCACCGCGCAGGCAGCCATCAATCGCGGTGTCGAGAATATTCAGTACATAGTTTGCATTACTGGGATGTAGCCGAGATGCATGCGCTAAATGGCAGCCATCAATCGGATATATGATGAGTTCATTGGCCTGATTGGGCAGATTGTCATTGGGATCATAGGGTCGCAATGATATGTTTAAATTTAGCGCTTTTGCGCGTTGCAGCATCAGCTCAGGGTCGGCTAAGGTAATAAAGCGATCTTGTTTGCGGTTTAAGTCTCTTGGATTAGCTGCAAGGTAGGCTTGCGCTGCAAACTGTAAAATAATATCCGCGCCAATCCCTGCTGGTTCGCCAGCACAAAGGGCAATATTTAAGCGCTGTTGTTGCGCCATCAGCGTTTGATCTCGATAAAGGCTTCGCCTTTCATTTCGCTAAGCCAGTTATCCAGTTCGTCTTTAAATTGGCGCTGCGCTAAGATTTGGCGTGCTTGATTGCGCTGCCGTTCGCGCGTGATATCGTGTTGACGTTGATCAAGTTTTTCAACGATATGCCAGCCAAATTCGGTTTTGAAGGGCGCACTGACTTGGCCAATGTTCAAGCCGGCTAGGGTATTGGCAAATTCAGCGGCATAGCGTGAGGGTGAACTCCAGCCTAATTCACCACCCTGTAGTGCAGAGCCAGGATCCTCTGAATATTCTTTGGCCAGCAGAGAAAAGTCCTCACCTTGTTTGATGCGATCCGCCAGTTGCCGGGCTAGTTTCTGGGCTTGTGCATCATTGCGCACGGCAGATGGCGTGATTAAGATATGCCGAGACAGTACTTGATATTCAAGCTGTTGACCGCCAATCTTGCGATTCATTTTCAATAAATGCCAGCCAGCACCACTTTGAACAGGGTCTGAGATGTCACCGTTTTCAAGCTGCAGCGCAAGATCTACAAATAATGACGGTAGCTCATCGAGGCTGCGTTTGCCGAGATTAGCCCCTTCGATTTGGCTGCCCTGAAAGCTTGCCCCTTGGGCATAGCGCGCGAATTGCGGCGGCGATTGCTCAAGCTGTTGCTTAAGTGCTTGCATCGTTTTTTTGGCGGCGGCAATAGTGGCAGCATCACTGTTGCTCGCTAAGGCTAACGTTAAGAAACTGAGATCGTAACTTTCTTCGGTCAGGCGTTGGCCTTCGCTGCTGGCTAAATAATTATCAACTTGCTGCTCGCTGACATTAACTTTGCCGCGTAAGCTACCTTGCTGTACATTTTGAATAATCATGTCTTTGCGGATACGCTCGCGAAAAGCTTGATAGTCTTTACCGTCTGCTTCGAGTTCGTTTTTTAAACCCTCTAAGCTTAAGCCATTGCGCTGTGCAATATCGCTGATTGCTGTAGTTAGCTCTTGATTGGATATGCGTAAGCCGCCCCGCTCAGCCATTTGCATTTGCAGCGATTCGAGGATCAGTTGATTGCTGACTTGTTCTTCTATTTCAGCCTCGCTAGGAAGCTGTCCACGAGTTTGAAGATTTGCTTTGGTTTCTTGTAACCGCGCTTCAAACTGTGCTTCGGTAATGACATCTTTATTAACCACGATTTTAATCGCGTCCAATGTTTGAGTCGCAGCTTCAGTCTTAGAAAGCGGTGCAAGCAAAATAAATATAAATAGCAAATACGGCATTATTGATTAAAACCTTGAATGTTTTCTTCGAGTAAACGGATAACTCGATTGGTGGCGCCAGCGAGCCCGGTTAATTCTACCTCAATATACCAGTTTCGTTTATAGCGACTGTCTTGAAAGGGTTGAACTTTTTGGCCATTTTCGAATTCGCGCCGTTCATTTTCGGCGATAAAGTATAGCTTCCAGCAGCAGTTACTATAGCTGAAACCCGCAAGATCGTTAATCGGTTCATTTTTATTCAGATCATATTCAACCCGGGTGAACGCAGACCAATCACGCAGGGCATCAACGCCGGTAAGGCTGAGCGGCAGGTAGCCTGACAGATTGACAAACTCGTCATCAAAATTAACAAATTCGCGGGGCGTCGATGCGTCGGAGTCGGTATCTTGCAGCTTTGGTAGATTGGCAATTTTCTCTACTTCAAGATTGAGAATCAGATTATTCTCGTTACGGTATTGCCAGGCAATACTGCCGCGAGCCAGCTCGCCATTATCAGGGTCGAGCACTAATTGCAGTTTTGCCGATTGTTGAGGGTTTATCCAATAGCTGCTTTGCAAGGCGATATCAGAATATTCGCGAAAAAATCGCTTATCGATATCCTTGTTTGTAGCTTTTTTGAAGCGTTTAGTATCTTTGTCATCGTCAGGATTAATGGTTAATAAGTTATCGTCAGTAGGTTTCAGTTTTAGGCGACGATCTTGTAAATACCAGGCCTGAGCAATGCCTAAAGACCAAATGCTTTGCCCATTAAGAATATCAAAAATCTCGGTATCAAGCCCCAGGCTTAACTTATTATTATCGCCAATTCGATCGTAGCCGCTGAATCGACTTTCGCGAAACACTTCATTGTAATTAAATTTCCGTTCGCTGGTATCAAGGTCCAGTAAACGGTCTTGATTGTCATAGCTGGCATAGCTGTACTGCAGCTTAGGGCTTAAACTGTGGCTGTAAAGTGCTGCTTCGGTATCAAATTGACGCTCAAAATTCAGCTGGCCGAAAATGCTGCCACCGAATACGCTGACGCTATCACTGCCCTGATAAGGCTCGCCTTCAAAGTCAGTAATAGCTGGGTCATTACTGTCATTGTAATCGTAGAAGTTATACTCAGCTTTCAGCTTGGCCTCTACTTCGTAAGCGAGTTCCGATAGACCATAGCTCACACCAGCTTCAGTATGGCTGCGCAGCGCCTCGGCTTTAGTATCGTGAGCAAATTGACTGAGATATGAGGTGAAGAAGGGATTAAGCCTGTTTGTGGTGCGTGAGTTTACAAAGCTAAGGCTTAGCTCAGGCAGCAGGCTGTAGTCTTCATCTTTGGCTTTGCCGGTGTTGGGGTTTATTTCGAGACTTTTGAAGTCGATAGCTTTTAAACTTGATTGCCAGTTTGTCGAACTAAACGATAGGCTGGCAGTGCGTCTCAATGCTTCTGTATTGTCGATATTCAATGCCGAGCTGTGCCAGTCGCGGAGAAAGTCAACATCTGAAACATCGGTATAATTGATGCTGTGGCGTAAATTGGGTAAGAATTGCCCGCTTTCAATCAGGCTGATGCCCCAACGCTTGCGATCATCATCGTCATACAGGGGGCTGCTGTCGATATCGTCGCCATCAATGCGCTTATCATTGTTGATTTGGCTGCCCGTTAACTGCCATTCGCTGCTGGTATGCTTATAGCGTGCCATCAAAATATTAAGCACACCATGTTTCTCGATGAAATGCGGACTATAGGTCAGGTCATAATGGGGTGCGAGATTCAGATAATAACTTTGTTGATAACTAAAGCCATCGCTGCCGCCGCCAATCAGTGGTAATAAGAAACCCGTTTTGCGTCGATCGTCAATCGGAAACGTCACATAGGGGAAATAAAATACTGGCGTATCTTTGATTAAAAAGCGCATATGCCAAGCTTTGCCCCAGCCACTGACTTGGTCGAGCGTGAGTTCTGATGCGCGAATGGCCCAATCGTTTTGCGTGGGCGGGCATAGACTAAATTCGCTATCGCGCAGCACGGCCTGATTGTCTTGCGCATTATTGATCAGACGCACCTCTGCTGCACTACCGCGGGCGTGAACCGGGTATAGCACAAAACGCGAGTCTATGAAGTTAGCGTCACTTTGCTGAAAAATATCAGCCGATTCTGCCAAAATCAGCGCGTCTTCGCTGCGAAAAATCACATTACCCTGTGCCAAGGCTGAATCAGCGTTAGCATCATATTGGATGCGATCACAGGAGAGCCGAAGATTGTCGCGGTTGAATAAGATATTACCCTCAAGATTCATTAAGCTATCGCTTTGATAAACTAAGCTGTCGCTGAACATTTCGATCGTATCTGTCGGCTGAATAGTGTCAGATTCAGCGCTGCTTGCTTGCAGCGTGAAATCGGCAGGCTGATAGTAGCCATCGCAACTATTGATGCCGTCTTGCGCTACCCAATCGAGCTGTTTTAAAGCGCGCTCCTTGTCCTTTTCAAGCGCTGCTAAAAATTCTGCTTCAGTTAAGGCTGTGGTCTCTATGACCTCCTGCAATGGCGGGCAAAAAGCCGAACGGCTTTGTGTCTGGTTTTCCTTGTTGCTGCTTGCTTGCCCATCCATGGTAAGCGCATCTGTGGCCGTTGTGGTGAATATCGCGACTGTGGCGGCTATGGTGACTAAGTATCGCCTTAGTCTTGCTATGCCGATATGTTTAGTCGCCAGCGGCGCGACCGCCATAAAGGCTTTTGTGCTGGCAGCAGCAATACAGGGAGTCTGATCAGAGGGCGTTGTTTGCATCGACAGTGAAGTTAAACGAAAACCTGATTGTGGTTTAAAAAAATTCTAAGGCCTGCAGAAAATCAATAACATAAAGCAATTTCATAGTGAGAATGTCGAGTAAATGATGTAAATTTACCGCCTGCACGCAAAGTTTAGAAGTGTATCAAATAAAGTATTCATTGACTGCGTTTTTACTGCAAATATGTTCCCCCGTCGCTATGTTTAAACTCACCGAACTTGACCATCAGCTGGAGCAGCCAGGCTTATCCGCCTGGTTATTGTCGGCGCTGACTAAAATTGCTGATGTTCAGGCCGCAAACGTTAGGCTCGAGGCTATGAGTGGTGATGCCAGCTTTAGGCGCTACTATCGTGTTGCTATCGTGCATAATGGTGACGATAAACCGGATATCAAAAGCAGCTATATTTTAGCCATTGCGCCGCCGGCGACGGAAAAAAACCAAGAATTTGTCGCTATCAGTGCGCTGTTAGCAAGCCAGAATATTGCCGCCTCAGAAGTGTTGGCCTTTGATTTAGAGACTGGCTGGCTATTGCAGCACGACGCTGGCGATCAGCTGCTGTCGAATATTGCCCTGTCGCCACAGCATCAGCACTATTATGACCAAGCCTTACAGCAACTGCTGGCGTTTGCTCAAATTCCTCAGGCTGATCTGACTATTTTAGGTCATTATGACGCGGCGGCCTTGCAATGCGAATTAGATATTTTTACCGAATGGTTTGTTGCCGGCTTATTGCAGTTGGAATTAGACCGAGAACAACAAGCACTGCTACAGCGTTTTTTTCAGCGACTGATCGATCGTGCCTGCCAGCAGTCACAGGTGTTTGTTCATCGTGATTACCACTGTCGCAATATTATGCTTGACGGTGATGCGCTAGTAGCGATTGATTTTCAAGATGCTTTAAAAGGCCCAATTACTTATGATGCCGTCTCATTATGGAAAGATTGCTACCTGCGCTTGCCAAAGCCCGAGGTGCTGGCTTACTTAGAACAATTCTATAGGCAATTGCAAAACCAACAGTTGATTGCTGATTCGCTCAGTTTTACAGACTTTCAACAAGATTTTGATTGGATGGGCCTACAGCGCCATATCAAGGTCTTGGGCGTGTTTGCTCGCTTATCGCAGCGGGATGCAAAACACGGGTATTTGCAGGATTTGCCTTTGGTAGTTGATTATATCCGTGATGCCTTGTCAGCATATTCTGATCCTGCTTTGCGCCATTTTGCTGACTGGTTTGAAACCCAGCTTATGCCGCTGATTCGCCAGCAGAGCTGGTGGCGCGATTTGTCGCTAGCTGAGCAGCCTGAGGCTGCGTCATGAAGGCTATGATATTGGCGGCCGGATTAGGTAAGCGAATGTTGCCATTAACAGCAAGCACGCCCAAGCCGCTGCTGCCTATCGCAGGTAAGCCATTACTGTTCTATCACCTTGAATCATTGAGGGCGGCCGGCTTTACAGATGTGGTGATTAATGTCAGCTATCTTGCCGAGCAAATTATCGATGCCGTGGGTGATGGTTCGCAGTTTGATTTGTCGGTGCAGTATTCGAGAGAGTCAAGCCCGTTAGAAACCTGTGGCGGCATATTACAGGCATGGCCATTATTATTTGCGGATAAACCTGAGGAGCCATTGCTGGTTATCAACGGTGATGTGCATGCCAATATTCACTTGGCAAATTTTTTACATCAGGCGATGCAGTCGCTGCTGCATGGCCAATTAGGCTGTTTGCTATTGGTGAAAAATCCGGCGTTTCATCCACAAGGCGATTTTTGTTTGGCTGATGAGCAGCGCAGGCTTTATGCGCTCGACTCGGCCTATTCAAGCTATACTTTTGCTGGCGTAAGCTTATTGCAGCCGCAACTATTTACCTCGTTTAAGGCCGACGCGGGTCGACTGGCCAGCCTATTTCATCAAGCGAATGATATCGGTCGTTTAGATGGTTTGATTCATCAGGGCTATTGGTTTGATGTAGGCACGCCAGAAAGATTGGCTGAGGCGGAAGCCTTTGTGACTGAGTATTCTGCAAGATTTAATAGAAAATAATGGAAAAAATATGCAAACCTTTAAGATAGCCCCGTCGATTTTATCGGCTGATTTTGCGCGCCTTGGCGCAGAGGTCGATGCCGTATTAGAAGCTGGTGCTGATATTGTACATTTTGATGTGATGGATAATCACTATGTGCCTAATTTAACCATCGGTCCAATGGTCTGCAAAGCGCTGAGAGACTATGGCATTGATGCTGAAATCGATGTGCATTTGATGGTGAGTCCGGTTGATGATTTGATTAAGCAATTTGCGGATGCAGGTGCTAGCTATATCACTTTTCACCCTGAGGCGTCCATGCATGTGGATCGATCGCTGCAGCTGATAAAAAGCTTAGGCTGTAAGGCGGGCTTAGTATTTAACCCAGCTAGCAGTCTGGATGCCTTAGAGTATGTGATGGATAAGCTAGATATGATTTTATTGATGTCAGTTAATCCAGGCTTTGGTGGCCAAAGTTTTATTCCTGCCACCTTGCAAAAGTTAAAACAGGCAAGGGCGATGATTGATCAATCAGGCTTCGATATTCGTTTAGAAATTGATGGTGGGGTAAAAGTTGAGAATATCGCAGACATTGCCCGCGCCGGGGCTGATACATTTGTTGCTGGCTCAGCCATATTTAATCAGCCTGATTATCGTCAAGTTATCGATTCTATGCGCCGAGAGCTTGCGACAGTAAAAGGTGAATAAGCCTTAATAATCTGAGTATGCAAGAATTGAGAGGCGAATAAGAAAATCGGTGTTTACCCAATTATCGTCTGTATTTGCTGGCAAATTACCAAGGGCTATTTTGTTCGACCTAGATGGCACCTTGGTTGACAGCGTACCCGACTTAACGCAGGCGATGAATTTGGCGATCGCTGAGTCGAATATGCAACAGCCTTTCTGTGTTAGTGCATCCTTGCTTAAACTTTGGGTCGGTAATGGTGCTGAGCGCTTAGTGCAACGCGCACATCGATATTTAGCTACCGTGCTTGATCCTAACGCGATGCCCAGTTGCGAGCTGCTGCACCGTCGATTTTTATACCATTACGGGCATTTATCAACGGCGCAAAAGCAATCATGTCTCTATGATGGGGTTGAGCAGGTGTTAGGCAAGCTGACGCAGGCCGGTATCGCATTGGCGGTAGTAACCAATAAGCCAGCGCAGTTTACCCCAGCACTGCTCAGCGATCTTGGCATCGCTAAGTATTTTGACGTCGTGGTTGCTGGTGATAGCTTGCCGGTTAAAAAGCCTGACCCACAACCTTTACTGCATGCGCTTGATTGTTTGCGTAACAAGGGTCATGCGGTGCAGATTGAAAGCGCGCTGATGGTCGGCGATTCAAAGAACGATATCTTAGCCGCGAAGGCGGCTAATATGGCGTCAGCAAGTGTCAGTTACGGCTACAACCATGGGGAGTCGATCACAGAATACAACGCCACGCTGAAGCTGTCAGCACTGACTGAATTACTTCTCTAGGCTTATGACTAGCTAGGCTAAAGCTCTTAAACCAATGGCCCTGTACCAATGGTCCTGTACCAACGGCCCTGTACTAATGATCCTGTGCCAATGATCCAGCGCGAAGCCAAGCCAATAACTAGAACCTGTACTTTAAGTCCTATGCTGCAAGAGCTGCTCAATCGGCGCTGAGCAATAAGTGTTAGGAAATATGTGCTAGCAATTTGCTGCAGTCAATAAGCGTCTAATAAGCGTCGCACGAGCTTCATTGTGGCGCCATATGCGCCAAAATAATTACTCGGTCGCTCAACTATTCGATCACTTAACTATTCAATCGCCCAACTACTCAATCACTTTATCAAAAGTATATTGAATTAAATAAGGTACCAAATAGATGAAGTGACAGACGTTGTGGTCACAGCAATAATGCCTAACTGAATCACCAGGTCACCGCTTTCACTGGCGAAAAATTGTTTGAATTGTGATTTAAAATCTTTCATTGGTTTACTCCTCAATAAATCGAGTGTCTGTTTGCAAACTTAGATCCATTAAATGTATCAAGTTGCCATTAACTGTGGTTAAACCCAATGAACCAGCGAGCGCTGTTATAATTATTCTGATCTCAGCTGGGTTCATGTGGCGCTTTAGTAAGTGGCGCATGACATTCCCCTAGCGTTTAAAACGATCACCTGCCTTTATTGACAGTTGCATTCATCATTACGTTTTTTTTTAGAAAAATCGCTCTAAATTGATATTTTTCTGTAAAAGTTTCTGAATTTTAATAAAAAGTGCGATGATCTTGGCACTTTTGCCCGGTTTTATGGCGAATTACACTGAAACATATCTTGCTTGATGCAAATTTTGCTTTCACGCATCGCTGCGGAGCCGCAAATGATTTTAGCTGTATTAATAGCTAGATGGCGCAGTATTCACTGTCTTTGCTTTAGTTTTGTAAATAAATTTCGTAAACTAGCAGGCTGTTTAGATATAGGCTGATGCAACACCAATAGGTGCTCAGTAATCAGCATTTGGGCTTAATATCATATCGGCTTAGGGTGTCAGTATGTTGTTATCTTTTAGGTGTGATCAATCCTTGCATGGGCATAGCCGCTGTGCTGCTTGGCGATGGCATGGCTAAACCCCTGTCTCGCAGTTAACGCGTCGTTAAACACCTAAACTTTTTGTAAACAGCCCAGGAAAATCAGTGAACACAAGCAACCCTAGTCCTGCCCAGCCCATTGATGAAGCTAGTTATCAACAGCTTTGCGATCAAGGCTTTAATCTTATTCCTATTACGCGCCAATTAATGGCAGACGTCGATACGCCTGTGTCGGTGTATGCAAAATTAGCTCATAAACCTTACAGCTATTTATTCGAGTCAGTGCAGGGTGGTGAGAAATGGGCGCGATACTCAATGATTGGTTTGGCCTGCGAGAAAGTCATTAAAATTCGGGCCAAGCAGGTAAGCATTGAGCAACAGGGTACATTACTGGAACAGTTTGAGGTGGCCGATCCATTGCAGTTTGTCGATCAATATCGCGCAAGCTACAAGGTTGCTGAATTTGATCAGCTGCCCAGCTTTCAGGGTGGCTTAGTGGGGTATTTTGCCTATGATACCGTGCGATATGTAGAAACTCGTCTGCAAGCATCGGTGCCGAGGGATGAATTAGACTGCCCGGATATCGTGTTGATGCATTCAACCGAAGTGGTGGTGTTTGATAATCTTGCAGGTACTTTGACCTTGGTGGTGATGGCTAATAGTCAAGAGCCCGATGCATACGCGCGCGCTTTGCGCCGACTGGATGAGTTGTCAGAAGAATTGCGTCATTCGCCTGTGCAGCTTGATACTATTCACCTCAGTGTTGATCACGATAGCTCGGATGAGCAAGATTTTCGCTCCGGCTTTCAACAGCAAGATTTCCAGCAGGCTGTAGAAACCATCAAGCAGTATGTGCTTGATGGGGATGTGATGCAGGTAGTAATTGCACAACGGCTGAGCATTGCATTTGAGCATGATCCGCTCAGTTTGTATCGCGCGTTGCGCAGCTTAAATCCATCGCCGTATATGTATTTATTAAATTTAGACGATATGCATATTGTTGGCTCGTCGCCTGAGGTTTTAGCACGCAGTGAATCTGGCACAGTGTCCGTTAGGCCAATTGCCGGCACCCGCAAACGCGGTAAAACGCCTGCGCAAGACTTGGCGATGGAGCAAGAATTGCTGGCCGACCCTAAGGAGATTGCCGAGCATTTAATGCTGATTGATTTAGGCCGAAATGATGTTGGCAGAATTGCGCAAACCGGCACGGTTGCGGTAACCGATCAAATGGTCATTGAGCGATATTCGCATGTCATGCACATTGTATCGAATGTCGAGGCACAGCTTGCTGATCAGCTATCGGCTATTGATGTGTTAAAAGCTACGCTGCCGGCAGGCACTCTCAGCGGTGCGCCAAAGGTGCGCGCGATGGAGATTATTGACGAGCTTGAGCCGGTCAAACGCGGTGTCTATGGTGGCGCAGTTGGCTACCTATCATGGCAGGGTAATTTAGATACCGCGATCGCGATTCGCACCGCAGTGATCAAAGACAAGCAGCTGCATGTTCAAGCTGGCGCTGGCGTTGTCGCAGATTCGGTACCTGAGTTAGAGTGGAAAGAAACCATGAATAAAGCGCGCGCGATATTCAAAGCTGTGGCGATGGTTCAACAGCACGATAATCATGATGGTGAGGTTTAGTCATTATGTTGGTGATGATTGATAACTACGACTCGTTTACCTATAACATTGTGCAGTATCTGGCTGAACTTGATGCTGACGTGAAGGTGTTTCGTAATGATCAAATTACGGTCGCTGAGATTGCCGCGCTTCAGCCTGATCACTTGGTGATTTCTCCTGGGCCCTGCACGCCAAATGAGGCTGGTATTTCCTTGGAGGCTATTCAATATTTTGCCGGGAAGTTACCCATTTTAGGCATTTGCTTGGGGCATCAATCGATCGGTCAAGCTTTTGGTGGTCAAATTGTGCGCGCAAAACAAGTGATGCACGGAAAGTTGTCGCCGATTGTTCACTCGGCCGAAGGTGTGTTTACCGGTTTGCCTAGTCCCTATCAGGCTACTCGCTACCATTCGCTTGTTATCGCGCAAGACAGCTTACCGGACTGCTTAGAAATTACCGCGTGGACAGAAAACGCCGATGGTAGTATCGATGAAATCATGGGCGTGAGGCACAAACAATTTGACATTGAAGGTGTGCAATACCACCCTGAGTCGATACTCAGCGAGCATGGCCATGCACTGTTAAAAAACTTTTTAGATAAGACATCATGATTCAGTCAGCAATAGACCAATTGATAGCGAAACAAGACCTGTCGCAGCAGCAAATGACAGCCTGTATGCAGCAAATAATGACCGGTAACGCCAGTGACGCGCAAATCGCCGGCTTTTTGGTGGCTTTGCGCATGAAAGGCGAGACTGTCGAAGAGATTACGGCGGCGGCAAAAGTGATGCGCGAGCTTTCAGCGCGGGTTGACTTGCCTAGTCAGCAGCCAACCTTAGATACCTGTGGCACTGGTGGTGATGGCGCCAGCATTTTTAATGTATCTACAGCCGTCAGCTTTATTGCTGCAGCCGCCGGGGCAAAAGTTGCCAAGCACGGTAATCGTTCCATTACTTCATCATCCGGCAGTGCCGATGTGCTTGAGGCGGCTGGGGTGAATTTGGATCTCTCACCGCAGCAAGTGGCGCGCGCGGTCGACGAAGTAGGTGTTGGCTTTATGTTTGCTGTTAAGCATCATAGCGCCATGAAATATGCGATTGGCCCTCGAAAAGAGTTAGCAGTGCGCACAATTTTTAATATTTTAGGGCCTTTAACCAACCCAGCTGCGGCTAAATTTCAGGTATTGGGCGTGTATGACCGTGCTTGGTTACGACCCCTTGCGCAAGTGTTGCAAAACCTAGGCAGTGAGCATGTCTTGGTTGTGCATGCTGCCGATGGTTTGGATGAGCTGTCGATTGCAGGTGAAAGCTATGTTGCTGAGCTAAGGGCGGGTGAAATTCATGAATACACCATTGAGCCTCAGCAGTTTGGTTTGCCTAAAGCATCTTTATCTGAGCTAGTGGTGAATAGCAGTGCCGAGAGTCTGGCAATGATTAAAGCCGCTTTCTCTGGCGAGCATAGTGCGGCGGCCGATATGCTCGCCTTGAATGCAGGTGCGGCAATATATGCTGCAGATATTGTCAACTCGCTCGCGGCAGGCGTGGTTATGGCCCAAGATATCATGGCTTCAGGTCAAGCATTAGAAAAAATGCAGGAGTTTATCCAGTTTACGCAGTGGGTTGAGCAAGTATGAGTGATGCGCCAACCGTATTGAAAAAAATTCTGGCACGTAAACAGCAAGAAATTGCTGAGCGTTCAGCGCAGCTGTCTATAAGCCAGCTGCAAGCTAAAATTGCCAAGCTTGATCAAAGCTATCAACCTAGGGGCTTTGTTCGCGGACTGTCTAACAAGCTTGCGCAGCAGCAAAGCGCAGTGATTGCTGAGGTGAAAAAAGCTTCACCAAGCAAGGGGATTATCCGTGCTGACTTTGATCCGGTTGCCATTGCTATGAGCTATCAACGAGCAGGCGCTGCTTGTGTCTCAGTTTTAACCGATGCTGACTTTTTTCAGGGTCATGAAGACTATTTGCTTGCCGCTAGAGCGGCAATCGAGCTACCCGTTATTCGCAAAGATTTCCTGATTGATGATTACCAAATTTATGAATCGCGTGCCTTGGGTGCAGACTGCGTATTGTTGATTGTGGCGGCTTTCTTACAACAGCCCGAGCGGCTTTATCAGCTGTATCAGCTTGCGCAAGATTTAGGTATGGATGTATTGGTCGAAGTGCATGATCAGGCTGAACTTGAGATTGCCTTGAAGCTAGATCTTGCATTGCTTGGGATTAATAATCGCAATCTGCATACTTTCGAGACCAGTTTAGATAACACCTTATCGCTGTTGCCAATGATTGATGAGAATATCATTGTGGTGACCGAGAGCGGTATTCATCAGCCTAGCGATGTTAGTTTAATGCGTGATCATAAGGTTAATAGCTTCCTGGTCGGTGAGGCATTTATGCGCCAAACTGATCCTGGTGCGGCACTACAGGAGTTGTTTTATGCCAATGTTTAAAACTGCGTGGCGAATCCTAAACCAGTTATCAAAGGAGTTTTTGATGTTCAACTTGTATTCAACTCGGCGCAGCCTAAGCCAAGTATTATTAGCTTTATCGCTGTTCATCTTTGCATCGCTCGCATCGGCTAATCCATTGTCGCCACATCAACGCATTGCCGATACTACCGATGCCTTGATCAAGGCTATTGAAGAAGCTAAGACCTATTTTGATAATGATCCCGAGCGGTTTTACAGCGAAATTGACTCGATTATCGGTCCTTTGCTCGATTTTAATGCGTTTTCTCGGTCGGTAATGGGGCCATACGGTAAGCGCGAATATTATTTGTCGCTGAGTCCTGAGCAGCGTCAGCAATTTAAGCTAGACTATCAGCGATTTGTGACAACCTTTCGGCAAGGCCTGGTAACAACCTATGCCAAAGGCTTGTTGGTTTTTAACGGTCAAACGATCAGCGTTGTGCCGCCCTCGGCGGCCGATCAACAAGCGATTGCTGATAAACAGCCGGTGATTGTGACGCAAACTATTCAGGCTGATAATGAGCGTTATACACTCAGCTATCGCATGGCTGCGAATAAGCAAGGTGAATGGAAATTACGTAACTTGGTGATTGGTTCTATTAATGTAGGTCAGCTTTATCAAAATCAGTTTGTGGCCGCCATGCAAAAGCATCAGCAAAATTTTGCTGCGGTGATTGATAATTGGATTATTGAAACAAAACCTACCGATTTTAAACAGCAGGCAACGAATAACAGCACTGCTAACAGTACTTCTGCACAAGGCAGCGAACAGTAATTATGATTGAACAAGTAATTGAAGAGTTAAAAGCCAGTTTTCAAGACGCCCATGTTGATATTCAATCAGACGGTTCGCATTTTAATGTTTTGGTCGTCAGTGATGACTTTGTTGGCGTTCGGCCTGTAAAAAAACAGCAAATGGTATATGCGGTATTGAACCCTCATATTGCTAGCGGTGCTATGCATGCAGTCAATATGCGCCTCTTAACTCAGTCTGAATGGTCTGAATCACAATCTTAATAAGGTATTAGCTAAGCATGGATAAACTCATTATTCAGGGCGGTACTCAGCTCAGCGGTGAGATTCGTATTTCGGGCGCAAAAAATTCTGCGCTGCCCATTCTTGCGGCAACCATTCTTTGTAAAGAGCCGGTAAAAATCTCTAATCTGCCGCATCTTCACGATATAACAACGATGATAGAGTTGTTAGTAGCAATGGGTATCGATGTGATTATAGATGAAAAACTGGGTATCGAAGCGCATGCTGCCAGTATTTCATCATACACTGCGCCTTACGAGTTAGTGAAAACTATGCGCGCTTCAATTTTAGTGTTAGGCCCGTTGTTGACCCAT
>JABSRR010000143.1 GCA_013215025.1 Pseudomonadales bacterium | reverse complement strand
AAGCAGGCTCAGCAACAAGCTCAGCAGCAAGTTGAAATAAAACCAGAACTGAGCAAGCCATCTGTATTTGCCAGTTTAAGCATGCGCTCGCAGCATAAGCGTCACCGAACCGGGTTAGGTTTAATGGCTGCGCTGATTGTTGCGCTGTGTGGTGTGCTGCTGCTGCCGCAAAGTGGTAATAGTGTTGCCAGTCAAATAGATCAGCTATCGATGGAGCACATCGTGATCGATACGCCGCAGGGTTCTACCGCCATCAATGATATTGCCCTAATCGCTGGTGATAACCCTACAGAGGCCTTGCTGCCACAAATTGAAACGCCTGTCAGTCGCATCACCAGTCAACAAGCCACCGAGCCAGCGCTTTCTCGCCTGAGTTTTCAATTTACTGAAGATTGTTGGGTTGAAGTCTATGATGGCAATAATGAAAGAATCTTCGCCTCCTTAAAAAAGTCTGACGATTTACTCGAATTAGAGGGAAAACCACCCTTTAAAGTCACATTAGGATATGCACCAGGGGTTAGCCTCAGCTATAATGGCCAGCCTATAGAAATTGGTACGACGGATAGCCGTCGCCATTTAACAAAACTGGTACTGGGTAACTCCTAAGCGTTTACACCTCATGAAATTTGAATCTCCGATTGTTCGGCGTGTTTCACGCCGAATCATGGTCGGTCATGTGCCCGTGGGCGGCGGTGCGCCTATCAGCGTGCAAAGCATGACAAATACCGAAACCTGTGATGTGGCTGCGACAGTGGCTCAAATCGCTCGCCTAGAAGCGGCGGGTGCAGATATTGTCAGAGTCTCGGTACCCAGTATGGAAGCGGCTGACGCCTTCGGCAAGATCAAGTCACAGGTCGCTGTGCCGCTGGTGGCGGACATTCATTTTGATTATAAAATTGCATTAAAAGTGGCCGATTTAGGCGTGGATTGTCTGCGCATTAATCCGGGTAATATCGGCAAAGAAGATCGTATCAAGCAAGTCATCGATGCAGCAAAGCACAACGGCATTCCGATTCGCATCGGTGTGAATGCCGGTTCTTTAGAAAAAGATCTGCAAAAAAAATACGGTGAGCCAACCCCTGATGCGCTGGTTGAGTCTGCGCTCAGGCATGTCGAGATTCTCGATCGCTACGATTTTCAAGATTTTAAAGTCTCGGTTAAAGCATCTGACGTGTTTATGGCTGTTGCAGCTTATCGTGGTTTAGCCTCACAAATTGAGCAGCCTTTACACTTGGGTATTACCGAGGCTGGCGGTTTACGCTCTGGCACGGTCAAATCAGCCGTTGGCATTGGTCAACTTTTAATGGATGGCATTGGTGATACTATTCGTATCTCACTCGCTGCCGATCCGGTTGAAGAAGTCAAAGTTGGTTTCGATATTCTGAAGTCACTAAAACTTCGCAATAAAGGTATCAATTTTATTGCCTGCCCAAGCTGTTCGCGGCAAAATTTTGATGTGATTAAAACCGTAAATGCACTCGAAACGCGACTCGAAGATATTAAAACACCGTTAGATGTGGCGATTATTGGTTGTGTTGTCAATGGTCCGGGCGAAGCAAAAGAAGCCGATATTGGTCTGACCGGTGGTAGCCCAAATAATTTAGTCTATGTAGACGGCAAGCCTAATCATAAACTGACAGAAACCGAGCTTGTTGATCAGCTTGAGGCACTGGTGCGTGACAAAGTCGCTGCCAAACAAGCTGACGATGCCAAACTTATCGCCAAAACAGAAGAATAACTGCATATGGCATTGAAAATTCAGAACATCAAAGGCATGCCAGACTTATTGCCCAGCCAAACATCGCTGTGGCAATATCTGGAGGCTGAATTACAACGTTTGTTAAACAGTTACGGCTATCGCGAAATTCGTATGCCGATTGTTGAATATACCGATCTATTCAAGCGTTCAATTGGTGAAGTGACCGATATTGTTGAGAAAGAAATGTACAGTTTTCTGGATCGCAATCAAGAGTCGCTCACCTTAAGGCCAGAAGGCACTGCTAGCTGTGTGCGCGCAGCAGCGCAACATGCCTTGCTAGATAATCAGGCACAGCAAAGATTGTGGTATAGCGGTCCGATGTTTCGCTACGAAAAGCCACAAAAAGGCCGCCAGCGTCAGTTTCATCAGTTTGGTGTAGAGACCTTTGGCATTGCCACGCCCGATATTGATGCTGAATTAATCATCATTGCCTGGCGACTATGGCAAAGATTAAACCTCACTGATAGCGTTAGCCTTGAAATAAATAGCATTGGTTCATTAACTGCGCGTGAAAGCTATAAAGCTGCCCTAGTTGAGTACTTGACGCAGTTTAAAGATCAGTTAGACGCCGACAGTCAGCGTCGTTTAGGCTCGAATCCGCTGCGTATTCTTGATTCTAAAAACCCTGATACCCAAGCAATTCTTGCTTCTGCGCCGCTGCTAAACGAGTTTCTCGACCAGGCGTCTAAAGATGATTTTGCCAAGCTTTGTCAACTGCTTGACGCGCAAGGTATTCGCTACAAGGTTAATCCGAAACTGGTGCGTGGTTTAGATTACTATAATAAAACGGTGTTCGAGTGGGTAACCGACAAGCTTGGCGCGCAAGGTACAGTGTGCGCGGGTGGTCGGTACGATGGCTTAGTTGAGCAGCTAGGTGGCAAAGCGGTACCTGCGGTTGGCTTTGCGCTCGGCTTAGAGCGTCTTTGCTTATTAATCGAAACTGAGAATCAACAGCCAGCGGCCTTAAATCAGCAAGATGTCTATTTGTTGGTCAGTGGCGATGCTTCGGTTCAGCAAGCTGCATTTTTATTGTCAGAACAGCTGCGTCAGCAGTTGCCGCACCTCACCATGACGACCCACTGCGGTGGCGGCAGTCTAAAAAGCCAAATGAAAAAGGCGGATAAATCTCATGCTCGCTTTGCCATCGTGATTGGTTCTAATGAGGTGGCAACTCGCGAGGCTGTGATTAAGCCGCTGCGGGCCGATAAATCGTCAACTGAAATAGCATTAAGCGAACAAGCAATTGCCTTTGATGCGATTGCAGATGCCTTAGCGCCTTTTGTAAATCCGCAAGACGCGGTTGAAAAATAATAATCTGGAGTTATCAATGGAAACCTACCAAACTGAAGAAGAACAACTTAGCGCGATTAAAGCCTTTGTGGCGAAAAACGGTACCCTCTTATTAACGGTCGTGGTGGTGGCCATTGCCGCGATCTTAGGCTTTCAAGCTTTTCAAGCAAAGCAACAGGCAGCGAAAGAAACGGCCAGTCAATATTACAATACCATGATGCAGCAGCTGAGCACCTTAGCAACGGCCGATGCCAGCTTGAGTGATAGTCAACAGCTCAATTTTGATAACGCGTATCAGCAGCTAATTACTGAGCATGCCGACAGTGTGTATGCGGTGTATGCTAACTTTTTGCAAGCTAAGCAGGCCGTAAATGCCGAGCAGTTGGGCAATGCAAAGCAATACCTGCAGTGGATTATTAATGCTAACACCGATCAACAGCTTACTGCACTGGCAGAATTGCGCATGGCGCAAGTATTATACGCACAGTCAGATTTTGAGGCGGCCTTAAGCCTTGCCGCAAAACAGTCAGAACCCTTTAAGGCTGAATATATGCAGCTGCAAGGAGATATTTTACAGGCGCAGGGCGATTCATCAGCTGCATTAGCGCTGTATTTGCAAGCAAAATTGCTGGCAGCAAATTCTGATCCCATGCTTGAGTTAAAGGTGCAAAGCTTATCGCCTGTCGATCAGACGAAACTAGCGCCTCAAGCCGAGTAATTTAGCTTATGCAATTTCTGCAATATCTGCAACGCTTGCGATGCCGAAGCCTAAGTGTATTTCTGTTAGCCTTAGTGGCTGTGCTCTATGGCTGTTCCTCGTCAAGAACTCTTGAGCCAGTTGAACTAGAGTCGTTTGATGCTGAAGGTAAGTTAAAGGTTCTCTGGTCGGCCAATATTAAAGGTGACCTAGGTGAATACTATCACCAGTTCCGTCTCGCTCAAGATGGCCAGTATCTGTACGCCGCCAGCAAAGATGGTTATGTGGCAAAGCTTGATAAGAGCAGCGGTGATAAAGCGTGGCGAGTAGACCTTGACCAAGTGCTTACCACCGCGGCAGTGGTTGATGACATGCATGTCTATATCGCGACCGAAAGCGGTACTCTGTTGGCGCTTGATAAGGCCAATGGTGAGCAACAGTGGGCTGCACAGCTTCGATCAGAATTGATCTCAGTGCCGGTTGCCAGCGCGAATGCGGTGTTTGCGCAAGCCAGTAATGGCGATATTTATAAGTTTGATCGACGCAGTGGCGAGCAGCTTTGGCGTGTTGATACTAATATTCCTGCGCTCAGTTTACGTGGCAATGCTAGGCCCGTGATGATGCCGCAACTGCTAGTGGTTGGCTTGGCAAACGGTAAGCTTGCGCTGATTAACCCAGACTCAGGTCAAATATTTGCAGAGCCTCGAGTTGCGATGGCCGACGGCGACACTGAAGTTGAGCGCATGGTCGATGTCGATGGCGCGCCTGCATTTAAAGATGGAAAACTCTACGCGGTCAGTTTTCAGGGTCAGTTAGTCGCACTGAATATGCAGCAAGGTAAAGTGGAATGGGATAAGCCAGCGTCTAGCTTTCAGGATGTAGCGTTTGATTTTGACACCGTATACATTGCCACCGCCGATAGTTTGCTGCAGGGCTATAATGCGCGTAATGGTGAATTAAAGTGGTCACAAGATGGTTTGCTGCGCCGTCGCATCACCGCGGCTGTGCCGTATAGCTCCTATTTGGTAGTCAGTGATTTAGACGGCTATATACATCTGCTGTCACAGTTAGATGGCCGTTTTATTGCGCGTAAAAAAATCCATGGTTCCGGGGTCAAATCACCGGCATTGGTTGATCTTGTTGATAATACTGTCTTTTTCATTATGGCTAACAACGGCAGCATAAAAGCCTACCGTTATCTGGCGGATTAAGGGTGCCTATGTTACCGGTTATTGCACTTGTGGGTCGGCCTAATGTCGGTAAATCTACCTTGTTTAATCGCATTACGAAAACGCGTGATGCGATTGTCGCCAATTTTTCTGGCTTAACTCGCGACCGAAAGTATGGAGAGGCAAGTCATAACGATATCCCCTTCATGCTGATCGACACCGCTGGTGTAGTAGGCGATGAACAAGGCGTTGATAAGGTCATGGCGGATCAATCCATGCAGGCGGTTGATGAGGCTGATGTCGTATTATTAATGGTTGACGGTAGAGCTGGACTGCTGCCTGACGATCAATGGATTATTGCCCAGCTGCGTCAGCGCGATAAGCCGTTTCATTTGGTCGTGAATAAAGTTGATGGGGTTGATATTAATCTTGTGCTATCAGATTTTTACTCGATTGGTGCAGACAAAATTTTCCCCATCACTGCTACACATGGAAAAGGCGTTAGGCAATTACTGGACTTTGCGATTACTCAACTGCCAGAACAGCCCGCAACGGCAGAAGATATTGCATTTGCCGAACGTGCTAATCAAGGCATAAAAATGGCGGTAGTAGGCCGGCCAAATGTTGGCAAATCAACCTTGGTTAATCGCATGATTGGCGAAGAACGCGTGGTTGTTTATGATTTGCCGGGTACAACGCGCGACAGTATATACATTCCCTATACACGTGAAGATAAGCAATATACTTTAATCGATACCGCAGGCGTTAGGCGCCGAAAAAATGTTAAGCAAACGGTAGAAAAATTTTCTATTGTAAAAACATTGCAGGCTATTGATGATGCTAACGTAGTTATTTTACTGATTGATGCGCACGAAGATTTAGTCGAGCAAGACCTGCATTTATTAGGCTTATGCATTGAGGCCGGACGTGGCCTAGTGATAGCGATTAATAAGTGGGATGGGCTGGATAAAGATCAAAAAAATCATATCCGAAAAGAGCTTGATCGCCGACTTCAATTTATTGACTATGCTCAGGTACATTTTATTTCTGCGCTACACGGTACCGGTGTCGGTGACCTGTATCGCTCTATTCGAAAAGCCTATAAGTCAGCAACAGCATCTTTATCAACCCGCCAGTTGACGACTATTTTAGAAGCTGCAGTAGAAATTCATCAGCCGCCAATGGTCGCTGGACGGCGCATTAAATTACGCTATGCACACGCAGGCGGCTCGAACCCACCGATTATTGTGATTCATGGTAACCAAACCGAAAAATTACCTGATGCCTATAAGCGTTATCTAGAAAAAACCTATCGGCGTGAGCTGAAACTTTGGGGAACGCCATTACGCATGGAGTTTCGTACCAGCGAAAACCCCTATGCTGACAAGCCAAGCAAGCGAAAGCCGCAGGCAAGGCAAGAGCGCCAATCTGGAACAGAGCGGGTACAGGCGAGACAGCAAAAAAAGCGTGAGCGTTTAAGTGCGCATAAGAAAAAATCAAATAAGCGTAAATAATCGACCGCTATCAATTGCCTGATTACTTGAAAATAAAATCCTCTACCGCCTGAATAAATTCTGAGGGATTATCCACCATTAAAGCATGGCCTGCTCGACTGATGGTTTCGAGTTCAGCATTCGGCATAATATCTAACATTTTTAAGGCAGTTTTACGACTCAGTATGGCTGATGCCTGGCCGCGCAGGATTAAACTGGGGCAATCAATCTGGCCAAGCGCTTGCCAAAGCTGATCATTGAGCGGATAGCTTAAGTCTTCGCTGTTACCCTTGTGTGAGTCTGGCTTCCATAAAGCCTTTGCAAATGCAGGGTCGGTTTTTGGCCGCAGCACATGGTTGATGGTTTTAAGCCCAAACTGTGCGAGCCGCTGCAGCTCGTTTGGCTCTGCCAGTAAGTAAATATTGCTGAGATATTGGTGAAATGCTTGCAGGTTGGCAAATTCAGTAGGCGTATTTTCAGCATCTTGTCGTACTTTATTCACCCCAATTGCACTGACTTCTGGTCCGGTATCGATAATGGTAAAGCTCTGGCAGCGACGTTTAAGTTGTGGCTGTTGCTGAAGTAATAACATTGCCACTCTAGCGCCAAGTGAATGGCCGATAAGATGAAAATGCTGACACTGAATGGTGTTTAAAAAAATGGCAAGATCATCCTGCAGCTGATCATGCGTATATTGCATCTGGGGATCCCATGCCGAGTCGCCATGACCGCGCGCATCCACAGAGAACACGGGCATATGCTGCTGCAGTGACTCAGCCAGACGGTCAAAAATATGCGCATCGTTAGTAAAGCCATGCAATAAAACGCAGCAACTATCGGCTTTTGGCTTTGTGTTAGGCTGAGGCCAGTGAAGATAATGTAGGCGCAGGCCGTCATTGGCAGTAAAATATTCAGAATGATAAAGCGACATCGGCAAAAACTAATATAAAAAATGAATAAAGAAAACGAATAAAGAAAACGCATAAAGATTAACCCAGTAGTTTAAGCCCTAGTGCCGCAGAGCCCAAGTAAAAGGACAATGTTTTATGGCAACAATTCAATTGCCTGATTGTTGGTTAGACGCCTTATCGGATCAATTTGAGCAAACCTATATGCTGCAGTTAAAGCAGTTTCTCAGGCAGCAGAAGCAACAAGGTCGAACCATTTATCCGCCCGGTAAACATATTTTCGCAGCGTTTCAACAAACGCCGGTGGCGTCACTAAAGCTGGTGATTTTAGGTCAAGATCCTTACCACGGCGATGCACAGGCCCATGGCCTAAGTTTTTCGGTGCCTGAGGGCCAGGCAATTCCGCCTTCATTAGTGAATATTTATAAAGAGATTCAGTCTGATGTCTATCAGGGTAGAGCAGCGATGCCGACTTCTGGTAACTTACAAGCCTGGGCTGAGCAGGGGGTGCTGTTATTGAATAGTGTGCTAACAGTTGAGGCACATCAAGCAGCGTCTCATCAGGGCCAGGGCTGGGAGCAATTTACCGATGCGGTGATCGATTGGATTAATCAGCACACCGAACATCTTGTGTTTATGTTATGGGGTGCCTATGCACAGAAGAAAGGTCAGCGCATTGATCGAGCGAAGCATTTGGTGCTAACAGCGCCTCACCCGTCTCCACTGTCAGCCTACCGAGGGTTTTTTGGTTGTGCTCACTTTTCTCAAGCCAATGATTATTTAGTCCAGCATGGCAAGACGCCAGTGAATTGGTTTGCTCATAGTTCGTAGCATTCTTACTGTGATCGCTGCGATGGCTGTTGCGAGAAAGTATGTGTATATGCTGAGCCCTGTATGCCAATAATCAGTGCTTTAAGTGATAAGCTGTAATGTAAGCGCGGTGCTTGGCTGCTCTGTTAAAAACAGCGTGTCGCTCTCTGCGGCAGCCTCAGTAAGGACTAAGAGGCAATCAAGCTGCCAGCTGTTGCTGTCTTGCTGGCTGCATACCAAGCTTGAAGCGACAACACCGCAGCTGCTAAGTCGTTCATTGCCACTGGCAATTGAAAGTTGTGCGCCAACAGCGATTGCTGTGTTTGCAGTTACTTTTGCGCGGTATAGCTGGCGCTTTAACTTGCCGCGATATTGACTACGCGCAATAATTTCTTGTCCGGTATAACAGCCCTTTGTAAAACTGATAGCAGAGTTGTTTTGATAATTTAACATTTGTGCAATCAGCTGATCCTGTAATGGTGCTGACACAAAGGCAAGCCGTTGTTGGTGATTAAGCCAGCTTAATTGCGTTTCATCAGCAATATGCTCCGTTAGCTGATGCTGCGAGATATAAGCTAGTAACTCCGATGATGGGGCAATCATCAGCAGGCTTAAAGGCTCTAGCGCAATAACACTTGCCAATACTTCGCCTGCTTGAAATTGTTGCTCAAGCGCATAGCTTGCTTTTGAGGTGTGCAAACTGCAACAAGCTTCTGCCGCACTGCCACTAACGACCAGACAGTGTAAGTCGTTTCTGATGGATAGCTCAACTTTTGAAAACACGCTGTATTTTTTTAATGCCGCTAAGCTCGACTCAGCAATTGATTGATCGACAAGATAATAAAAGCATTGTGGTTCTGCACGGAAAAACCGACCCGATGATAGCATTCGACCTTTGGCGGTGCTGTGACTGGCAAAGCTGCTCTGCGTGCTAGTCACAGCGCTAACATCATTACTCAGCTGGCCTTGTAAAAAGCTCTCGGCGTCAGTGCCGCGGATTTCAATAATGCTTAAGCTGCTAACGGCATACACAGCATCCGCTTTTGGGGTGAATCGCTCAGGATTTGCAGCCTGCTGGCATGCGCTTAAAAACTCTGGCCAAGTTTGCATATATTTTCATCACTCGAGGGTTTCAATTAGCGGTATTTCGCTTCTGTGCGTATAATAGCAAACCGAACACGGTTGTGTATGCGTGAACTTTGAAGATAAACAATATGACTGAAAAAATGGCTGAGAAATCGACGGCAAAAGAAATTCAACGTGTGATATGGCACAGTCGGCGCGGTATGCTCGAGCTCGACCTTGCATTCAGTCCTTTTGCCAAAAATGTATACGCCAATCTTACTGCCGATGAACAGGCCGATTATCGGCGCTTGCTCAGCTGTGAAGACACCGAATTATTTCAGTGGGTGCTGCAGGCTGCCAAGCCAGACGATCCAGCATTGGCCGCCATGATGGAAAAAATACTCGACTATGCCAAAGCAAACAAGGCTTCGGTTTAGCGTCTATCGACTTCCTGCCTGCTTGCCGTTGGCATATCTTGCCTGTAATGGCTTGATCATTCTCACTGCTGTTTACCATTACAGCTTTGGCTTGCAAATACAGCTCTTTTCACAGCACTTACTGATTCTGCCTATAGCGACCATATTAGTATTAGTCGTTTTATTGTGGGTGGTTTACTTGCGCAAGCGAACTGATCAGACAGATGGCCATCAATATTTCAGCTTAGAAGAGTCGGTTGCGCAGCCGCAGCTATCGCTGAGCTATCAAAATAGACAGTGGTGCTTAAATGCAGATGTGCTTAGGGATATACAGCTATTGTATCGCAGTCGTTTTCTGATCATCCTTGCCGCGATTGATGGCGCAGGCAAGCGGCATCGACTTTATTTGACGGCCAGACAGTCGAGTTCAATACAGTTGCGCCTGCTTAGCGGCTGTTTTATATAAGCGTAGCGTTTTTTCTAGCTTTATGGCTGTTTATCAAGCTTACCTTTTTCAGATCCTCAGATCCGCTTTAAGATCTTTATATGCAGTCAGCTTGAAGAAAGCTTATTAAGCCTTCGAGCGTTAACTTTTTATAGCAGCTGATGGCTGCGCATCAGCGGGGCTTAAAATACTATCTTTCGCCTCATCCAGCGGTTTAGGGTAGTCGGTTGTATAATGCAGGCCACGACTTTCTTTGCGCTGAATGGCAGAGTGTACAATCAGTTCAGCCACCTCCACCAGATTGCGTAGCTCAATTAAATCTGCCGATATGTGGTAGTTGCGGTAATAATCATTAACCTCTCGGCGAATCAGGCTAATCCTGTCTAACGCGCGCTGCAAGCGCTTATCTGAGCGCACAATGCCAACATAATCCCACATCACTCGGCGTAGCTCGTGCCAACTATGGCTGATGGTAATGTCTTCATGGGAGTCGGTTACGCGCGAGCCATCCCAGTGCGCCATCGACTCGGGCAGCTCAATAGTGTCGATTTGCGATAAAATATAGTCAGCTGACGAGCGCGCATATACTAGGCATTCAAGCAGTGAGTTGCTGGCCATGCGGTTAGCGCCATGCAGCCCAGTAAACGTGGTTTCACCAATAGCCAATAGGCCATTGATATCGGTGCCGCCATGTTCATTAACGACGATGCCGCCGCAAGTGTAATGCGCCGCGGGGACAACGGGGATCGGTTCCTGCGTGATATCAATGCCCAGCGCCAAGCAGCGTTGATAAATAGTGGGGAAGTGTTGCTGGATAAACAGTGCAGGCTTATGGCTGATATCTAAATACACATGGTCAGCCCCCATGCGCTTCATTTCGTGATCAATCGCGCGGGCAACAATATCGCGCGGAGCCAGCTCACCGCGCTCATCATAGCGCTGCATGAACCGCTCACCATTGGGTAACTTTAATAACGCGCCTTCGCCTCGCAATGCCTCAGTAATTAAAAAAGATTTAGCCTTGGGGTGGTATAAACAAGTGGGATGGAATTGATTAAATTCCATATTACCAACCCGACAGCCTGCGCGCCAAGCCATCGCAATCCCGTCACCGCTGTTGCCTTCAGGGTTAGAGCTGTACAAATACACTTTGGACGCGCCGCCAGTCGCCAGCACGACAAACTTCGCGCGAAAGGTGTCAACTTCATCACGCTGCTGATCCAATACATAAATACCACAGCAGCGCTCATGATGTTTGATGAGGTCAACCGCGATATGGTGTTCAAAAAAAGTAATATTTGGCATGCTGGAGGCTTGCTTTAGCAGTGCCGAAGAAACAGCTTTGCCGGTTGCGTCGGCAGCATGCAGAATGCGTCGATGCGAATGGCCACCTTCTTGGGTTAAATGAAAATCTTCCGGATGCTTATCGCTGCGCTTGTCAAATTCCACGCCTTGATCGACCAGCCAATCAATCGCTTCTTTAGCATGGTTAACTGTAAATGCAACCGCCTCTTCTCGGCATAAGCCAGCGCCTGCATCCATAGTGTCTTGCTTGTGTGAATCCGTTGTGTCTTTATCATCTAAAACTGCTGCAATGCCGCCTTGGGCATAAAATGTGCTGCCTTCATAAGCAGCATTTTTAGATAGAATGGCGACTTTTAGCGAGGCGCCTAAGCTAATGGCTAATGACAGGCCAGAT
This sequence comes from Pseudomonadales bacterium, assembly GCA_013215025.1. Lineage (NCBI taxonomy): Bacteria > Pseudomonadati > Pseudomonadota > Gammaproteobacteria > Pseudomonadales > Pseudomonadales bacterium. The sequence continues at coordinate 5,637 of JABSRR010000143.1, read as the reverse complement.
GCGCCAGTGCCAACAATGACGGCGTCGTAGTCATAGAAACGTTTCATACAAATAGAGATGCTTATTGTAGAGTTGAGGTGAAATTATAATCGATCTTTGCTTTAAACGAAAAGCACGGTGATCGGGATGACTGCGATGCGGTGAAGCGCTTTCGCTATCGCCGAGAACATGGTTTAATGACGATATTTTGAGCATATAGTGTGCTTAAAAAATTATTTTTAATAAACATTTTTATTATGCACGCTAAGATCTTGATATGTTCACTCACCGCAAGGAAGTCTATTTATGAGCGCTGCTAGCGATCAACAGTTAGTCGAGCGCGTCCAGCAGGGAGACAAGCGTGCTTTTGATTTGCTAGTCATCAAATACCAGCAGCGTGTTGCTGCTCTGGTTGCGCGTTTTATTTACGATAGTGCTGAAGTACAAGATGTAACGCAAGAAGCCTTTATCAAAGCCTACCGAGCACTTGAAAATTTTCGCGGTGAGAGCCAATTCTACACCTGGCTTTATCGCATTGCTGTTAATACCGCCAAAAACTATCTGGTGGCCAAAGGTCGACGGCCACCTGGTACAGATATTGATGTTGATGACGCCGTGCATTTTGAGGGCAATAGCCCCTTAAAAGATATGGAAAACCCACAAAATCAACTTTCTTCACAACAATTGATGGAAAAAGTGAACCAATCCATTAAATCGTTGCCAGAAGACTTAAGGGTTGCCTTAACCCTTAGAGAGTACGATGGTATGAGCTATGAAGAGATTGCTGAAGTAATGGGATGTCCTGTAGGTACGGTTCGTTCGCGCATCTTTCGTGCACGTGAGGCGGTTGATGAGGCTATTCAACCGCTGCTAGATCACACCGAGGTCGCATAATGACTGCAGTCCTTGAGAAAATTGAGAGCAAATACCATGACTGATAAACAAGATGCGGCAGGCCCTGCAAATCCGCGTCGCGAAACGCTTTCCGCACTGCTGGATGGCGAGGCTTCAGAGTTTGAAACCCGTCGCCTGCTGCAAACTCTAGATCAAGATGACCGTCAAACCTGGCAACGTTATGCCCTGATTCAGCAGTCAATGCAGTCGTCACAAGCCGAGCCGCTGAACCTATCGATTGATGTCTCGCAAGCAGTCAGTGCTGCTATCGATGAACTTGAGCCCTTATCCGTTAAAACCAATGCTACTAGCGCTGCAGCAGCTCAACAAACTTGGCTGAAACCTGTACTGGGCTTTGCCGCGGCCGCGAGCTTTGCCTTCGTGAGCGTGGTTGGTCTGCAGCAATATCAAGCACAATCGGCACTGGATGAGGCGGGCTTTGTCGCCCAAGGTGATGTCAGTGCCAGCCAGTTACCGATAGAAAGCGGGGTTGGGCTCAGTGCGGTAAGTGGGCAAGTAGCGATACCCGATGATAGCCCGATCGCTGAGCTTGATTTAGTTGAGCAACAAAAGCGCTATCAGCAGCAGCGGCTAAATTATTATCTGCAACAACATGCTGAGCAGGCGACCATGAATAATGGTCGTGGCTTAATTCCGATGGTGCGTGTGGCCGAGTAAGCCTAGCCATCTGAAAATGGTATGCAGACATAAGATCTGCGTATACGATAAATATATGAAACAGAGCAACCACGGAGCGTTTGCGTGAATAGATCATATGGCCTAGCAACGGTCAATGACACTTTGACAAGCCAACAGCTTTACTTAAAAAGTAAGCTTGCAAAACTACTGACGGCCGCAGGACTATGGCTTTGCGCTGCCTTTGGCTCTGCTGCATTGGCCGAGGTTTCAGAAGTTGCCGACAGCATAGAAGTTGCCGACAGCATAGAGGTTGCCGACAGCCCAGAGAGCTTAATTCAGCGTATGAGTGAGCAATCTCAGCAGCTTGAATTTGAAGGTTTATTTACCTACGAACGCGGCAGTCATAGCTCCAGCTATCGTTATTTTCATCAAGTTGCAAACGGTGTCGAGCGACAGCGTTTAGTGTTTCTAGATGGTGTGCGGCAAGAGCTTATTAATGATGGCTACGCGATCAAATGCATACATTTAGACGAACAATCATTTTTTGATTTGCGTGCTTCAGAAGTCGATAAAATCTTAACCGTGCGCAAAGATTTTACTCGTGTCTGGCAAGTCTATGAGGGTGAGTTGCTGGATCAGAGCAGAGTTGCTGACCGTTTAGTGAAACGCGTGAAATTAAGCCCGAAAGACCAGCACCGCTTCAGCTACATCTTTGCAGTTGATGCTGAGACGGGTCTGATGCTAAATATGCAGGTGTTCGATCAAGCAGGCGAGTTAGTAGAACAGTTTCGCTATGTGTTGATTGAATATAAAGATATTGTCGACCAGGATATTACTCAAAATCTTCGTCAGGCATCGGCTAAGCAATACGACCTGCATATCGACCATGTAGGCGTGAAATTGGCCGATAAAACCGATAGTCGCCTACAGCTAGATAATTATCAGCTACAGTTACTCTGGCAGCCAACGGGTTTTCAATCAACCCTCCAGCCCACCGTCAAATATCAAGCGATGCAGTCAACCTATTCTGATGGGCTATCCTCGTTTAGCGTTTTTGTCGAGCCTATGGCAGAGGGTGATGTGCGAGATTCAGCAGAAGCCAAGGGCATGAGCATGGTCAATGGCGGCACTGCTGTGACTACGCGGTTTGTCGCTACGCCGTCGGCGCAGCGCCTGCAGTTAACCGTGGTGGGTGAGCTGCCGCTGGCGACGATTAAGCAAATTGCCAACAATATTATGGTGCGCTAGCGATGATTTGTGAGCAAGGTAAAGTGGTGGCCAAAGAAGCTGATACCATCTATGTTGAAGTCATTCAGCAAAGCAGCTGCCAAGCCTGTGCCGCTAAAAGTGCCTGCGGCACTCGCTTAATCAATAGTCTATATCAATCAAAACGGCATTATTTAAAACTGCCGTATGCGCATTTACCCATCGAGCCTGACATTGGTGATCAGGTTGAGTTTCATATTGATGAAGCAGCGTTATTAAAAAGCGCATTACTGATGTACCTGCTGCCATTGCTGGCGCTGCTCGCGGCGGCTGGATTGGCGCATTGGCTAAATGCCGCGGTATGGCTGCAGATTGTTGCCGGGTTGCTGGGTCTCGGAATTAGCTTGCTAATGGTGAGTCGATTCAGTCGTAAGCTCGAGCACAATGCCTTATTTCACCCCAGCCTAGCAAAAATTCTTCCGGCGCAGCCAAGCAAGGCTGAAGTGGTCGAGGTTTTATCCGCCTAGGCTACTGCATCGCTATGCCCTGTGCTGAATTTCAGGTAAAATTATCGCGCTTTTTTGCATCGACTGAATTTAATCAACGAGATTGCTGTGCCTGATTTATCCCACATTCGAAACTTTTCTATTATTGCCCATATAGACCACGGCAAATCCACCTTGGCAGATCGATTTATTCAAGTCTGTGGCGGTTTGAGCGAACGTGAAATGGCCGAACAAGTGCTGGACTCTATGGATATTGAGCGCGAGCGTGGTATTACCATTAAGGCGCAGTCAGTCACTCTCGACTATCAAGCCGCTGATGGTCAGACTTATCAGCTGAATTTCATCGACACCCCAGGGCATGTTGATTTCTCCTATGAAGTGTCACGCTCGCTAGCAGCCTGCGAAGGTGCGCTGCTGGTGGTTGATGCGGCGCAAGGCGTTGAAGCACAGTCGGTGGCCAACTGCTATACCGCGATCGAGCAGGGGCTGGAAGTGATGACGGTGCTTAATAAAATGGATTTACCGCAGGCTGATCCTGACCGTGTGGCGCAAGAAGTGGAAGATATTATTGGTGTCGATGCCACCGATGCAGTGCATATCAGTGCCAAATCCGGCCTAGGTATTGAGGACACATTAGAGCAGCTAGTCGAGACCATTCCTGCGCCCTCAGGTGACCCTGATGGCCCACTACAGGCGCTGATTATTGATTCATGGTTTGATAACTACCTCGGCGTGGTATCGCTGGTGCGTATCGTCAACGGCACGATTCGTAAAAAAGATAAAATTGTCGCGCAGTCAATTGGCAAAATTCATCAAGCCGAGTCAGTCGGCATATTCACCCCCAAGCATACCGAAACCGGTGTGTTAAAAGCGGGTGAGGTTGGCTTTGTGATTGCTGGCATTAAAGATATTCATGGTGCCCCGGTGGGCGATACGCTGACCCACGCTAAGGGTTACGAACACATTGATGCCTTGCCTGGTTTTCAAAAAGTGCAGCCGCGGGTTTACGCGGGCATGTTTACCGTCTCGACCGACGATTATGAGGATTTTCGTGAGGCGCTGGAAAAACTCTCCTTAAATGATGCCTCGCTGTTTTACGAGCCAGAAACCTCGGATGCTTTGGGTTTTGGTTTTCGGATTGGCTTCTTGGGCATGTTGCACATGGAGATTATTCAGGAACGGCTTGAGCGCGAATATGATCTCGATCTCATTACCACAGCGCCAACCGTGGTATATCAAGTTGGCCTGAAAAGCGGTGAAGAAATCTATGTTGATAGCCCGTCGAAATTGCCGGATCCCTCAACGATTGAGGAAATGCGTGAGCCGATTGCCGAAGTCAATATCCTGGTGCCGCAAGAGCATTTGGGGAATGTCATAACCCTCTGTGTAGAAAAGCGCGGTATGCAGCGCGATATGCAATATATGGGGCAGCAGGTGTCTTTGACCTACGATATTCCCATGGCTGAAGTTGTGCTCGACTTCTTTGATCGGCTTAAGTCTGTCAGTCGCGGTTTTGCCTCACTGGAATACAGTTTTGACCGCTTTGAGAAATCAAGCTTGGTTAAGTTAGATGTGTTAATCAATGGCGATCGCGTTGACGCGCTCGCGGTGATTGTGCACCGAGATCAGTCGCAGTCGCGTGGGCGTGTACTGACTGAAAAAATGAAAGAATTGATTCCGCGGCAAATGTTTGATGTGGCTATTCAAGCGGCTATTGGCGGCCATGTGATTGCGCGCTCGACGGTCAAAGCGCTGCGTAAAAACGTCACCGCGAAATGCTATGGCGGTGATATTACCCGTAAGAAAAAACTCTTAGAAAAACAAAAAGCCGGTAAAAAACGCATGAAGCAGGTGGGTAATGTCGAAATTCCGCAGTCTGCTTTCCTTGCGGTATTAAAATCAGAATAAGTAATTATATGGACATTAATCTTCCCCTTATTTTAGTGGTGGCCTCTGCCCTAGGTATCGTCATTTGGTGTGCCGACCAGTTCTATTTCAAAGCGAAGCGCCAAGCCGAGCAGAAGCCGCATTGGCTGATCAGTGAGACTCGCTCGCTACTGCCAATATTATTGCTGGTGTTGATTGTCAGGTCTTTTATTGCCGAGCCGTTTCAGATTCCCTCGTCTTCTATGGAGCCTAGTTTGCTGGTCGGTGATTTTATTTTAGTGAATAAATTCACCTACGGTATTCGCTTGCCGGTAAGCCGCACGAAAGTGATCGACATCAATCAGCCTAAACGCGGCGATGTGATGGTATTTTTCCCGCCGGGCGATAAGCGCTATTTTATCAAGCGCGTGATTGGTTTGCCGGGCGACCTGATTGAATATCGCAATAAGCAGCTATATATTAATGGTGAGCTGCAAACGGCCTTGGTCAGTCAGCAGGGCTTAGATCTCTTGCGTCGTCAGCTGCT
>JABSRR010000142.1 GCA_013215025.1 Pseudomonadales bacterium | reverse complement strand
AGAAAGTTAGGTCTTCAATACGGGCTACCTTATAATATGGTCTATCGTCACCCATTCCCAGGTCCTGGCCTAGGCGTGAGAATTTTAGGTGAAGTGAAAAAAGAATACGCTGATATCTTACGTGAAGCCGACGCTATTTTTATGCAAGAGTTACATAATGCAGATTGGTATCATAAAACCAGTCAAGCCTTTGCCGTATTCACGCCAGTAAAATCGGTTGGTGTGGTTGGCGATGCGCGTCGTTATGCCTGGGTGATTACACTGCGCGCGGTTGAAACGGTAGACTTTATGACTGCACGCTGGGCGCATCTGCCTTATGAATTATTAGAAACCGTCTCTCGTCGCATCATCAATGAAATTCCTGATGTTTCGCGTGTGGCCTATGATGTTTCCAGTAAGCCGCCAGCAACGATTGAGTGGGAGTAGATCCTAACGCATTAGGTTTTCTTTATAAAATCTTAAATGAGCCTCAGCCCTCAGCTGCCTCGGTAACATCTTCAATATGGTCAAACAGTTCGCGAAATTGTTCTGTCAGCTTATGACTAGAGGCATAGTAAACCAATGGTCGCTGCGCCGCATGCGACTCTTTCATTTTAACGGATGAGTTAAGAAATACGTCCAGAACCGGTAAGTCTTCTTCGCGCAGCTGCGCGATTAATTCACTGGGGTGCTTAGCCTGGGCATTAAATTGGTTTACTACAATGCCTTCAATGCGCAAATTGGGATTATGGTCTTCACGCAGCTCAACTAAATTGTTTAGTAAGTTGTATAAAGCGTTTTTAGAGAACGAATCACAATCAAAAGGAATAACCACAGACTCTGCCGCAATCAGCGCGGACTTTGCATAAAAATTAAAATTTGGCGGGGTGTCGATATAGATGCGATCGTAATCTTCACTTAATTCAACCAGTGCATCACGCAGCTTATAAATTTTATATTTGCTCTCAAGTTCTTTTTCAATGTGCTCAAGAGCTGGGTTAGACGGCATTAAGTGAAGATTGTCGAACTCGGTGTGAAAGATAAAGTCGCTAAGCGGCTTTTTTGCGCCAAACCAGCCGCCTGATGTTTGTTTAAACAGCTCTGCTACACTGCCATCAAGACTTTGACGACGCTCTGGGGTGTGGCTATCGTAACCCAAATAAAAGCTCGAATTACCTTGCACATCTAAGTCAACTAGCAGGGTTTTATAGCCAATTGAGGCCGATACCGCTGCCAAGTTACAGCTTATGCTAGATTTTCCTACTCCACCTTTTTGATTGAATATGACGCGGCGCATACAAACTCCTTGGCAATGCTTTTTTTGCATTGTAAGAGTTTGCTGGCGGCTTGACTAGCCTTTGCCGCGCAATTGCAGGATTAATGCTGGGTCGAGGTTTGATAAATTTGTGGAAAATGTTCTGCTCTGAGGCCCAGCTGATGCATATTGCTGCGCAAATTATCAGCGTCGATGTGCCCATGTTTAAATAAATTAAACAATAAGTGACAGCGCTCGGTGATAAATAATGCGCGAGTCGACATCGGTAGTTCAGATTTCTCAACAAAGGCGTACTTTAATATATACAGAATATTGTCATCTAAGCCTAAGTCTTTGGCTAACCAATAGTCTAGTTTGGTCAGAAAGCTATAAACGGTTTTAAACGCATCGGCCGAAGGGATACTTTTTTCACTGGTGATGCCAGCACGCTGCGCAGTGTTGGGCTTGGGTTTATCACTTGGCTGCTGGATCAGCGCATGTTGCTGACAAAACTCATGCATTAGCAATAAATTGATGCTGCGTACAAAGGTGCAGAGCGCGAGCTGCAGCGGCGCTAAAGAAAATTGCTTGGCTACATGTTCAGCAATAAACGCTGATTCTAAACCCTCTTGAAAAATCGCCTGCTGCAGTAAGTTTTGTTCGGCCTCAGGCTCAACGAGTAATGCGCTATAAATCACATTCGCACAGCACAGTATTTGTAAAGCGGTAATATCTAATCCGGCAAGCTGTGCGCGGGTTGATTGAAAGCGCTGTTGTTGAGGTTTTAATAACTGATGTGTCAGTAATAACTTGCTTAACTCGCCCAGCTGCTGCATCGCGGCTTGATCTAATGATAATCTTTTGAGTAAGTCCTCACTATTTTTAGCCTGCACGCAATGGTGTAAACATTGCTGTAGTTCGGCACTGAAACGGTCGGTGTATTGCTGGCGCGCTGACGGTTTAATGAAATGTTGCATAATTTTGTCAATCGCAGGCGATTGAATAAACGATTGCTGGCCGTAGTACTGAAACAGAAATTGAGCAAATAAAAGCTCCAAGGCTTGCTGGTGCGGTAGGGTGCTGATTCTGCGCTGTCGTTGGTCACACTGGTGTTTCAGAATATGCATTAACTTATCGCTGCTCACATTGGCCAGCGATTGGCTTTGTTCGGCGCTTTCAATATCGATTAACATGATACTCATTACCTAAATCATTATTTACCGCATCGTAATACACTAGTGTATTGCTAAAAAATTCTGCTGTAGAGGAGCTAGGATGCTAACTACAAACCAGCAGCATTGCTCCATCGCTAAAATCAGCAAATAGTAGTGAAAATCACGGTTATATCAGTAATATAGACAAGATATGTCAAATGACTGTGAGAAAGCGCTGTTTGCCTTAAATTCAGACATTTCGTACAGAACTTTCAGTAATAAAGATGGATTATAAGAATAATAGGGTGGGATATGACGATAAAACCTGTCGATTTACAGGGAAAACGCTTACTAATTACCGGGGCTACGGGCTTTGTTGCACAGCCAATCATTGCTGCATTGGCAGATAGTTCTGAGGTTTTCGCCGCGGCGCGTTATCAAAAGCCTGCGCAGCAGACAGCTATGCAAGCGCTTGGCGCTACACCTGTTATAGTTGATTTAGCCTCGAGCGATTTCTCGCAGCTGCCAGACGTCGACTATGTGTTGAATTTAGCCGTTGCTAAGTCGGGAAAGTGGCGCACCGACTTAGCGATCAATGCTGAAAACCTAGGACATTTGATGCAGCGCTATCAAAATGTGGCGGCCTTTCTGCATGTATCATCAACCGCGGTGTATGCATACAGTGATCATCACGCTAAAGACGAACACGCGGCCCTAGGTGATAATCATAAACACTTATTTGAAACCTATTCGATCTCTAAAATCGCTGCTGAATCGGTGGCGCGTTTCGCTGCAAAAACCTTTGATATTCCCTTAACCATTGCACGCTTGAATGTACCCTATGGAAATTTTCCATGTTGGCCGTATTTTCACTTAATGATGATGCAAAATGGTATGCCAATTGATATTCACCCAGATCAGCCGAATGGCTATTCTCCGATTCATGCGGATGACTATATTGCCAAAATACCTTATCTGTTAGCCGCTGCTAGTAGCGACACTACCTTGGTAAATCTTGCCGGTGATGAGGTGGTGAGCATTGAGCAATGGTGTGAATATATGTCCGAGCTTACAGGCCTGCCGCTTAGCTTTAATACAACCGAGCAGGCGCTTGGTAATTTAACCGTGGATACCACAAAACAAACGCAACTCACAGGTGCGTGTCATATGCCGTGGCAGCGTGGCATCAAATCGATGATTGAGGCCCTGGCACCTGATTTATTACAAACACATGCGTAAATTTTTCGCATAACGATTCAATTACATAAAGCCATAAGGTAGCCCAATGAGCGACTCAACAATACTACAGCGTATTCAGCAGCTTGAAGATATTGAAGCGATAAAAAAACTCAAGGCGCGCTATTTTCACGCCTGTGATCAAAAACAGCTAGAGGTCATGCGCGAGTGTTTTGTGGCTGAGTCTTGCCTGATTGACTATGGCGCAGTAGGTGTTTTTGACCATCGCGATGCGCTAGTTGATCTATTCCGCGAGCAAGCCTGCCATGATCATATTATTGATACCCATCATGGGCAAAATCCGCAAATATCGATCATCAGTGACACGGTTGCAGTGGCTTGCTGGGATTTATTTTTCTTTCAAATTAATACTAAGCGAAATCGTTTGACGCAGCTGTCGGGCTTTTATCAAGATCGATTTGTGAAAACTGATGGCGGATGGCAAATACAAGCTACCACATTTAAAGCGACTTCGACATTGATCAGCGATCTGCAAGATGGCTTGGCCAAAGTTGTAGCCGCGATGAATCCACAATTATTGCCAGTAGCTTAAGGCTAAGAAAATCTAGGGATTACAGATGACAATTATTACTGTTGCCGTGACCGATATCGTACCAGCCAGCATCGACAAAGTATGGCCAGTGTTAGAAGATTTTGGCAATATCACATTATGGGTGCCGGGCATCGACAAGGTTGAAGTGATAGGTGAAGGCGTGGGGATGATTCGCCGTATTTACGTTGAAGGTCTAGATGAGCCTATTGATGAGCAACTTAATTCGATTAATGCCGCAGAGTTTAGCTTTAGCTATGCGATTCCTCAGGGCTTACCATTACCGTTGAGCGATTACTCAGCCAGCGCCAAACTAAAGCCCATAGATGATAAAAGTTGTGAAGTATGTTGGCAATCTAACTGCATTGCCGATGGGGTAAGCCAGCAAGATGCTGAAGCCATGATTAAAGCAACCTATCAACAGTTGATTGACTGGCTTAAAGCTTATTTCTGATAAACGAAAAATATTGATAGCGCTATTTTATATCATAGCGGCTAAGCAGATTAAGCAGCTTAACGATGCTATTAAACATGCTTAAGTCAAGATACTAGGCCAAGATGCTAATCAGCAGCATAGGAGACAGCCCCTATGCTGCGCTTGTGCAGTTGATATTATGACATCTGCTCAATGGTGGCATAGGCATCAATGACTGCCTGTGGCGCTTGCACTAGCTCAACTAGCACGCCTTCAGAGCCAATAGGAAATTCCTCATTGCCTTTCGGGTGAATAAAACAGACATCATAGCCTGCCGCACCAGGGCGCACGCCACCAGGGGTAAATCTAACCCCTTGCTCGGTCAGCCAGCTCACCGCATCCGCTAGGTGGTCTACCCACAGGCCAACGTGATTCAGTGCTGGCTCATGCACTTTGGGCTTTTTATTTGGATCTAGCGGCTGCATGAGGTCGACTTCTACTTTCAGCGGACCAGAGCCTGCTTCGCAGATGTCCTCGTCTACATTTTCTTTTTCACTGACAAAGGTGCTGGCATAAGTCAGGCCTAGCGTGTCGACCCAAAATTTTCGCAGTTTGTTTTTATCTAAACCACCAACTGCGATTTGTTGAATGCCTAAAATTTTAAATGGACGCTCTGACATGATGTTTCCTTTGTGAGTAAATATAAACGGCGTCTATTTTAGTCAACTCGCGGCAAAAGAACATTAAAATTTCTATCGATTAGCTGCTTGATTGGCTGTGTTAGGCTAGCCGCGCGACATCGACCGAGACCTGCAGTTCAGCGTCTTGTCCGCCGCCAAATATTACCCCTTTAAGCGGTGAGACATCGGCAAAATCGCGACCGATGGCGGTAATAATATGCTGTTCGCCAGCTAAGCAATTATTGGTGGGATCAAACTCTATCCAGCCTTCTGCTGGCGAATACACTGCAATCCAGGCATGACTAGCATCACTACCAACCAGCTTTTCTTTACCGGGCGGCGCTAGAGTTTCAATATAGCCGGAGATATAACGGGCGGCGAAGCCCAAAGCTCTGAGGCATGCAATTTGTAGATGCGCAAAATCCTGACATACGCCTTTGCGGCTCTGCATCACCTCGCTCAGCGGGGTGGCAATATTCGTTGCATCACTGCAGTATTCAAATTCATGATAAATTTTAGCGGTTAACTCTTGCACTGCTGATAGCAAGGGCTTTTGATCATCGAAGCAGGGCTTGGCATAGTCAAGCAGCTCGGGGTGCGCTGCCGCTAAACGTGAGTTAAGCACAAATTCTCTGGCATTCAGATTATCTTGACTGCGATGTTGGTAGAGTTCGTTGCGCGCCTCTTGGCAGCTTAAGCCAAAGTCTAGACTGTCTGAAATTCGTTGTGCTTGGGTTTCAACCTCGCTTTCAGCGGTAATGGTTAATTGTTTGTGCGGTCGCTGTATTTCAAAATGATAAGCATGATTGGCAAAGTAATCACGATGGGATTGCTCAATTTCTGGGGTCGGCGACACCGAAATGCGTTGTTTCAGACATTGTTGACGTCGATTACTGAGCGGCAGCATATTGGCGATATTGTAGCAATGACTGACCAGCTGCGGATATTCATAGGCGGTTATATGTCGAATTCGATAACGCATAATCAGTTTTCCCAGCGTGCTTCAATCAGCTGTCGAGCATTTTGTCGAAGGTCGAAGTATTTATCACTGATACTGTTGCTGAGATCATTCAATAACTGCTGCAGTTGATCAAGATTATTAAATAACTGGGGCCGTGTGCCGTCACTTAACTGACACAGCGTTTTTAACTGGCTTAGTTGAATCAACTGTCTGGCCTGGCGCGCGAGCTGCTGTTCAAGGGGCAGCTCATGGTGATGCACCTCACCTTGGGGTAGCGCTTCAATATGCGTGACTAGCTCATCCAGCTGAAACAGCAATGAACGTGGATTACTGGTGTCGAGTAAAATTAAGTCGAAACAAGAGGATAGACCAAAGCTGCCTCGATAGCGTCGACGGTAGCTGATCAGGTTTTCCATGCAAGATAGCGTGGCACTGATTAACACCTTCTGATCAGCGGCCGTTTGCTGATGCGCTAGCATATGGGTGACTAAATTTTGCGTTTGCAGAGCACGTTCTAAGCGCTTACCAATTTGCATGAAACGCCAGCCGACGCCACGCAGCATGCTTTCTTGGCTTAGCCCTGATAATGCCATTAATGCAGATACCAATGGGTCTAACACTTGTTCTGGAGCCGAATTCAGCTCTCGTGTGAGGGAAGACTCCAAGGATTGTAAAATATCACGAATTTCGTTGATAACCTGCAGCATATCTGAGGAGATCATTTCTTTAGATTGATCAGCAGCTAAAAACATGGCGTGCAAGTTAGCGCTTACAGAGCCGATACGCTGCTTATCTAAAATGATTGAAAGCAGTTCGGGGTAGGGGTCGGCCAATAGTTCTGCAGGCTCATCGATGACAAAGCCCGGAAACGTATCACTTAAATACGTGAGGGCTTGCAATAATTGTTTGCGGCAGGATGCCGATAAGGGCTCTTCTCCCGAGAGTAATACAAAGACGGTTCTTAATAAGCGTAAGCTAGCCTCGGCTCGCTCTGCGTGACGACCTAACCAAAATAGATTTTCTACTACTCGGCTGGGTAGGCTGATTAAGTCAGCTTCTTGTTCCTCAACCTGCTCGTCTGCTAAACTCAGTTCCTGTCCGGGTTCTGAGCTAATCACCCAGGTATCTTTACTGATACTGCCCAGCTGGCTAGAAATAAAACTCTGCTCACTGTTTGCTACTCGAGTCAGGCCCCCCGTCATGGCATGGTAGCCAGTTTCACCCGCGGCAACAAAGCCACGCAAGATCATGGGCCGAGAAATTATCTGTCGTTTATCAAATATCGGTAGCTGACTCGCGCTAACGGTCGGCTGAGCAACATAGTTGATTGGCGCCTGCCGAATCTGATGCAATAACTGATTTTGTTGATCTGCGCTCAGCTGCGCCACTACCTGGGTAAACTCTCCCCGCCCGCGGTAGATAGGTTTAATGATCAGTTGCTGAAAATTTGCTTCTATATAGCGAAGGTCATCCGGATCTTGCGGCCAGTAGGTTGCAACAGAGGGCAGCCGTAGCTCGCGACCGAGGTAAAATTCGCTGATTTGCGGCAGATATTTTAATAAAATCGGGTTTTCTAATATACCTGAGCCTAGGGGGTTGGCAATATGTACCCGGCCAGCGCGAACGACCGAGAGTAAGCCGGGCACGCCTAACAAAGAGTTGCCGCGCAATTCTAAAGGGTCACAATACCAATCATCAACGCGTCTTAAAATCACATCGACTCGGTGTAGGCCATCTAAAGACTTCATCCATAAATAGCCATTGCGCACCACTAAGTCACCACTTTGTACCAGATGAAAGCCAAGATAGTTGGCAATGAAGGCATGTTCAAAGTAGGCTTCGTTTTTAGAGCCTGGGGTAAGTACTACAATCCGCGCCTGTTGATAGGACTGAGACAAGCCTTGCAACTTTTGCCGCAGACGTTGAAAAAAGCTGGCTAAGCGATGCACCTGGCTATCGCGATAAAGGCTTGGGAAAACGCGTGACATGACGGTGCGATTTTCTAAGGCATAACCTGCGCCACTGGGGGCTTGGGTTCGATCGGCCAGCACTTGTAAACCGCCCTCATCGCTGCGAATTAAATCAACGCCGTGTAAAATTAGCTGCGCCTCTCCAGGCAAGCTTAAACCGTCGCAGGCGCGCAAGAAGCCTTGATGAGCAAAAATAGCTTCAGGCGGAATCACGCCTTGGCGAATCAGTTCACGTGGGCCATAAATATCGTTTAAGATACAGTTAAATAGTTCGGCGCGTTCAATCAAGCCAGACTCTATGCGTCCCCATTCTTCAGAGCTAATTAAATGCGGAATCAGGTCAAGAGCCCAAGTGCTGGCAAATTTACTGTTTTGTTGATAGATATTATAGGTGGCGCCATCATCACGCAGCAGTCGCAGCGATTTTGCTTGTTTCAGACGAAATTCGTCAACCGACATTTGTTGTAAGCGGTCAAGATACTGCTGCCAATGGGGTTTAAAGCGGCTATCTTCAGCTTTGTTCTCCGCTAACAAAGCTTCATGAATGCCTGAGCCCGATGGCTGATAAAGCATTAAATCTGGATCAGATGGCTTATTCGGATGATTTACGCTATGCAATGACATATATGTATAAAATTTATCCTAAGTAAGTGTCTTGCCCGCCTGCCAATGTATTAGCTAAGCGTGGTGCGTAAGTCTAATGTAAATGGATAATCGTCGCTAGGCTCTTCTGCCGGTGGCGCCATCGGTTTAACCTGATGCTTAGGAGTAAACTCGCGCAATGCATCTAACTCAGGCAGCGGCGTGTAAGCGCCTTGCTGATGGTTGGTTTGCTCAAAACGGTTGAAGCGTCTTGCCTCGGCCTCTAAGGCATTGATCGGGAATACCTCATAGTTACGGCCCCCCGGGTGTGATACATGATAGCTGCAGCCGCCAATGGAGCGACCATTCCAGGTGTCGATCAGATCAAAATGTAAGGGCGTGTTGACGGGCAGCGTTGGATGCAGCGCCGAAGGCGGTGACCAGGCACGATAGCGAACGCCGGCAATATATTCACCCTGTCGTGTGCCTGCTTGCAGCGGCACACGGCGCCCATTACAGCTCAGCACATAACGTTCGGGGTTGAAATCTTGAAGCTTTACCTGCAGTCGCTCAACTGATGAATCAACATAACGAGCAGTGCCAAAACTGCCAACTTCTTCACCAAGTACATGCCACGGCTCTATCGCCCAGCGCAGTTCAAGGCTTATGCCGTCGAGCTGTACTTGGCCATAAAACGGAAAACGAAACTCCATAAATGGTGCTAGCCAGTCGGCGTCAAAGGCGATGCCATGAGCTGTGAGGTCTTTGACGACTTCTCGTATATCTTGCTCAATATAATGCGGCAACATAAATTTATCATGTAAGCGCGTGCCCCAGCGCACCAGCTTATGTTGATAGGGGGTCTGCCAAAATCGCAACAGCAGTGCCCGCACCAGCAGCCCCTGCACTAAAGACATTTGATAATGCGGGGGCATTTCAAAGCCGCGCAGCTCGAGCAGCCCTAAGCGGCCTGAAGCCATGCCGGGTGCATACAGTTTATCAATACAAAATTCGGCGCGATGAGTGTTGCCGGTTACGTCAATCAGACAGTTACGAAACAGACGATCAACCAGCCAAGGTTGATCTGATAGACCTTCAGGCATTTGTTGAAATGCAATTTCGAGTTCATACAGTACCTCGTCGCGGCCTTCATCGACGCGTGGAGCTTGACTGGTAGGGCCAATAAAGCTGCCAGAAAACAAATATGACAAAGCCGGGTGGTGCTGCCAAAACGTCACCATGCTTTGTAATATATTTGGCTTACGTAATATCGGGCTGTCAGCCGGTGTTTGCCCACCTAGGGTGATATGATTGCCACCTCCAGTGCCAGTATGACGCCCATCGAGCATGAATTTTTCAGCGCCAAGTCGGGTTTCCCGCGCCAAGCGGTACAGCGCTTCGGTGTTAGTGACTAAAGCTTGCCAGCTATCACTGGGATGCATATTGACTTCAATAACGCCAGGGTCTGGTGTGACCGCAAGCTTTTCCAAACGAGGGTCTCGCGGTGGCTCATATCCTTCTATGATGACTGGCTGATCTAACTTAACGGCAACAGCTTCAATCACTGACAATAGGCGAAGATAATCGGCCAGCTCAGGCAGCGGCGGCATAAATATAAATAACTTACCATCACGCGGCTCAATCACTAAGGCGGTGATAATCAGATCATCGACAGCAGGCTGAGAGTCGCTGCAAGCTGTTTTCTTGCCTTTAGATATGTTTAAGCCTTGCTCGCTTTGACGTTGCTGTGCAGCGCTAGCGACGCTTGCTTGCATGGATTGACTTAGATCTAATTGCTGAGCTAAATCTTGGGCTTGGCTAAAAGGGTCACGTTCTGTATGAGCCGGTAGCTTATCTAACAACTGATTTAATGGCAGACGTAAACCAATGGGCGAATCGCCAGGTATTAAGATTAAGGCTTGTCGTTTAAAATGCCATGCTGCGCTGCGCCACTGATTTTGCCAGTCTATTGGTAGTACAAAACCGACAGCCTGCCGCATCGCCTGTTTCATCACGCGCTGTAAACGAAGGCGATCAAGCTTTGCTTGCTGCTGCAGCGATTGTAAATCTTGCTGCAGCGGCAGTTTTTGTTCTTCCTGCAAATAATGTAAGGGGTCCTCATAGGCTGGAATGGCAGAGTCAGTGGCTAAGCCAAGATGATCGGTGACCGCCTGCATAAAAGCTTGGGCTTGTTGTAGATCGGCACCATAATCGCTATCTATTTTGGCAAGGTATTCAGTGTGCTGCCATAGCGCTACACCATCCTTGCGCCAAAAAAGGCTCATTGCCCAGCGTGGTAAGGGCTCGCCAGGATACCATTTGCCTTGTCCATAATGCAGCAAGCCGTTAGGGGCAAAATGCTGACGTAATTTAAGAATTAACTGCTTGGCTAGCATAGATTTTTCGCTACCCAAGGCTGCAGTATTCCATTGAGCTGACTCCATATCATCTATCGAGACAAAAGTTGGTTCGCCGCCCATGGTTAAACGCACGTCTTCAGACACTAACCGTTGGTCTATGCTTTCACCCAGCTGTAATACCTGATGCCATTGGTCGTCGCTGTAAGGGTAGGTTACGCGAGGATCCTCACGAAAGCGCGTGACTTCATTACTAAAATCAAAACTTACCTCGCAATCTTCAAGTGCACCCTCAATCGGTGCAGCAGACTGTGGTTCAGCAGAACAAGCAAGTGGGATATGACCTTCGCTGGCAAACAGGCCTGAGGTAGGGTCAAGGCCTATCCAGCCTGCACCAGGAATAAATACTTCGCACCAGGCATGTAAATCAGTAAAGTCTTCACTGGGCCCTGATGGCCCATCAATTGAAGCTTCATCGGCTTTAAGTTGTACTAAGTAGCCTGATACAAAGCGGCTGGCTAAACCCTGATGTCGCAGCAATTGTGCTAGCAGCCAGGCTGAGTCTCGGCAAGAGCCTTTTTTACGCTTTAGCGTTTGTTCTGGGGTTTGTACGCCCGGTTCCATGCGGATCGTGTAAGCTACCAGTTGGTTAACGATGCTGTTCACTTTTACCAGATAATCTATGCTCCGCATCTTTTTACGGGGTAGGCGTTCTAACAAATCGCCGAAACGTTTAGTTTTTTTTCTGCAGCTTAAATATGGCTGCAGCTCTTTTTGCAGTGTTGTAGGGTATGTAAACGGAAAGTGTTCAGCATAGTCTTCAACAAAAAAATCAAACGGGTTTATCACCGTCAGATCTGCTAATACCTCAACCTCAACTGATAGCTTTGTCGTAGGTTCTGGAAAAACAAGCCTGGCTAAGTAATTACCATAGGCGTCTTGCTGCCAGTTAATAAAATGCTCGCTCGGCTCAATTTTCAAGCTGTAGCTGTGAATAGGTGTGCGCGTATGCGGGGCAGGGCGAAGTCGAATGGTATGTGGTGCTAATTCAACTGCACGATCAAATGTATAGTAAGTGTTATGGGAAATTGCCACACGAATGGTCATAGGCTTAACTCAAATGTGGAAACCATGTTTTGCTGATTGTGCTATGCAAGGCGTTATGCATGATTTGCAGCTGATTCAGGTATTGACGAAAGCTATCATCTAGCGCATGCATAGTTTTATGCTGGCTTAGCTCCGTTTGCAGTTGTTCGAATGCTTTTACGACCTCGGTATTTCTGGGCAATTTTCTCACTGCTTGCGAGATGTCTCGATGGCAAAAATTAATCGCGCGGGGAAACACCTCACTGTCGAGAATAAATTCAAATACTGCATCAGCATTAACGGTAGAGCGCATAATACGTCGATACGATTGGTCAGCATTTAATACGCGTAAGGCATGGCCGAGAATGATTTGGCGGGTATTGACGGCAGCATCGTCACTCAATGAGTCTTGGTAGGCAGAGGCTGCCGCATCTAAAATACGCGTGGTCATATCGGCTCGCTCTAGGCTTCGGCCTAAAGTTAGAAAATGCCAGCCAGCGTCATGCGGTAAACTACCAAATAACATGCCAATAATTTGTTGGCAGCCTAAGATCACCTGATTAAGAAATTCATGCCGCTGGCGGCGATTAATTCCTTGCTGAATGTTCTCGTTAACAAACATAGAGAGTTCGTTAGTCATTTCCCAGGTTTCTTCAAGCACTACATCACGTGTGGTTCGAACGTTTTCTCGAACCGCTTTTAATGATGAAACGACAGACGATGGATTGCTATTATCACCGAGCAAAAATTTAACAACGTTGCGTTCATCTCTGACCGAGTATCGTTCAGCAAAATCATGCTCAAGATGGTTAATGATAATCAGGTTATACCAACTAATACCGCTGTTGCGTGGTAGGTCAAATAAGATATTGTCATAGATACTGACTAAACGCGCAGTTGATTCGACTCGCTCTAAGTATCGACCTATCCAGTAAATGCGTTCGGCAACTTTAGACAACATTAATTCGTCCTCCCGTCGGTATCGACAATCCATGTGTCTTTACTGCCGCCGCCTTGTGAGGAGTTTACCACTAACGATCCCTCTCGCATGGCGACACGGGTTAGGCCACCGGTGGTTACATAGGTAGATTTGGCCTGCAAAATAAAGGGCCGTAGATCGATATGCCTAGGCGCAAGCTCAGATTTCGCAGCGATGGTAGGTGCGGTTGATAAAGCCAGCGTGGGTTGTGCGATATAGTTGCGCGGATTTTTCTTGATTAGCTTAGCAAATTCATCACGCTCTTTTTTACTCGAGTGCGGTCCGATTAGCATGCCATAGCCACCAGACTCATTGGCCGGTTTAACGACCAATTTATCAAGATTCGCAAGCACATACTCTCGCGCCTTGTCCTCATAACAGAGATAGGTTTCAACATTCGGAATTAATGGCTCTTGATCGAGATAATAGCGAATAATGTCTGGAACATAGGCATAGACAACTTTATCATCGGCGACCCCTGCACCGGGTGCATTTGCCAGTCCAACATTGCCCTGTTTCCAGGCCCGCATTAGGCCCTTAACCCCAAGTACCGACTGTGGGTTAAACACTTCGGGATCTAAAAATTCATCATCGATACGACGATAGATAACATCGACTCGCGTCAAACCACTGATGGTTTTCATATACACGCAGTCGTCGTCTTGCACAATTAAATCACTGCCCTCAACTAATTCTGCGCCCATTTGCTGCGCCAGAAACGCATGCTCAAAATATGCCGAATTAAAAATGCCAGGTGTTAACACGACGACGGTTGGATTTTTCACCTTGCGCGGCGATAAACTGCTAAGCATTGATAGCAGCTGCTCTGGGTAATCATCTACGGCTGAAATTTCAATTTTTTCAAACAACTCCGGTAGCACACGTTTCATAATAGAGCGGTTTTCTAACATATACGATACCCCTGATGGTACTCTGAGGTTATCTTCTAAAACGTAGAACTGACCGTCTTTGTCGCGTACTAGATCGCTGCCACAAATATGAGCCCATACGCCATGTGGCGGCGATATACCCTCGCATTGTGCGAGGTAATTTTTTGACTGCTTGAGAACAAACTCAGGGATGATGCCATCTTTGATAATGCGCTGTTCATGGTAGAGGTCATCAATAAATAAGTTTAATGCAGTAAGGCGCTGCTCTAAACCTTGCGCAGTTTTTTGCCACTGTTTTTTATCAATTACGCGCGGAATAATATCGAATGGCCAGGCGCGGTCTATGTTTCCTTCTTCAGTGTATACCGTGAAAGATACACCCATTTCACGAATCGTCGATTCGGCCATTTGCTGGCGTGCCTGAAACTCGGCTTTTGGTAGTTTACGAAGATGACTTATTAGCTTTTTCGAGGCTAGGCGAGGGTTACCTGCCGGGGTAAGCAATTCATCAAAAAAACCTTCAGAACGATAATTATGCCAAGCGTCTTTCATGGTCAATCCCTATATACCGCAATGCCAAAGCTAGCTTGATCAACAACTTTGAGATTGCTATACGCTAATAGAAGTCTGTGACAGTTTTATGAATAGTGCCGCTAAGCGATCAATTTGTCGAGTGATTGTCGAAATAGCTGGAAGAAAATCAGTTATTTTATAGAGAAGCCGATGCTTCGCTAGCACTGTCAGCATAGCTGACAATGCCAATAATGGGAGGAGTGCTAGGCCGGTGTATTAACGGAATTGTTTAAAATCAGGTTCACGTTTTTCAATAAATGCCATGACCGCTTCCATGTTTTCGGGTGCGCCGGCAAGTTTGTCCATGCCCAAGCGTTCTTCAATTTTCGCGGCATCTAGCCCAGCTTGGTGCGCAGTTTTCAAACAGCGCTTAGTTGCCTGTAAGGCAACAACTGGCCATTGCGCAATTTCATTGGCTTTGCTCTCTGCCTGAGAGAACAATTCATCATCGGCGCAAACGGCTGTTGCGATACCAGTAGACAGTGCACGCTCTGCTGAAATCCATTCAGCGGTATAAAATAGTTCTGCCGCGCGACGTGAGCCAATCATTTGTTGCAATACATAGCTGGCGGCAAACTCAGGAACCAGGCCAAGGCTAACAAAGGGCAGGCGCATGCGCAGTGATTCGCCAACATAAATAATATCGCAATGAAATAGAAGCGTGGCGCCACCGCCAACCGCAATCCCCTTGGCAGCGCCGATCAAGGGTTTGTCGAAGGCCATAACGGCTTCCTGGGCGGAATAAAAAGGGTGCTCGGTTGCATCGCCATCGCCGCCAAAATCAGCCAAATCCATACCCGATGAAAAATCCTTGCCAGCACCTTGTAAAACAATGCAGGCAACTTTGGGATCATCCTTAGCGCTGATAAAAATATCCCGAAGCGCAGCCCAGGCTGGGCGATTAAAAGCATTTTTTTTATTTGGTCGGTTAAATGTCAGCGTTAACACGCCATGCTCCGACAGTGATTGAAGGATCACTGCATCAGTCATAAGAGTTCCTTTAACGAGAGTTATACCGCAGCGTGGGCTTGCTCGCGGCGCTGATAGCTGGCTCGGTGCATATAGTCAACGAGCTGATCAGCTTTCAGGGGTTTAGAGAAATAAAAGCCTTGGATCACATCGCAGCCGTTCTCTTGTAAAAATGCTAGCTGAGCTTCGGTTTCGACACACTCAGCAACAACCTGCAGGCCAAGACCATGGCCTAGCATCATGATGGCGTTAACGATACCGTCGTTCTCAGGTTGGGTGCCAAGCTTGCGCACAAAGCTGCCATCGATTTTGAGTGTGGTAACCGGTAAATCCAGTAAGTAACTCAGGCAAGAGTAGCCGGTGCCAAAGTCATCGATTGAGATACGCAGACCAAATTTATGAAACAGCGCAAGATTTTTCTTACATTGCTCAGAAGAGTCGAGAAAAGTCTCTTCTGTAATTTCTAGCTCTAGATGCTCGGGCTCGACTTTATAAAAGTCCATTTCTTTTAGCACATGCTCGACAATCTTTGGCTCAGATAAGTGCGAGGGTGATAAGTTGATCGCGATGCGCACCGGGTCTAGGCCCATCGCACGCCAGCTTGCATGTTGTTGGCAGGCAGTTCGAATGACAAATTCGCCAATTTTATTGATTAGGCCAATTTCTTCCGCCAAAGGAATAAACTGACTAGGCGGCACATTACCAAGTTCAGGATCATGCCAGCGGATAAGCGCTTCAACGCCGCATAAGGTATTTTTTTGGATATTTATCTTCGGCTGATAGACCAGGTTCATCTCTTGGTTATCAATCGCGCGGCGCAGCTTAGTTTCCATCGACAGTCGATCAACGCTGCCATTATCCATGTCGGCACTGTAGAAGACATAATGCCCAGCGCCTTTTTCTTTAGCACGCGACATACTGACGTCGGCATGTTTAATGAGGCTAAATACATCTTTGCCATTATAGGGGAATAGGCTAATGCCGATAGAGGTAGAAATATGGAACTGCTGCCCACCCAGGTGAATCACTTCTTCAAGTGCCAAGGTTATATTTTTGGCAATGGCTTCAATTTCAGATTGATTACTAATATTGCGCAAGAAGATCACAAATTCATCGCCGCCCCAGCGTGCAACATTATCGCTGCTGCTCACTACATTGCTTAAGCGCTCGGCAGCAATTTTCAACACCTGGTCGCCGACTGAGTGACCGAGGTTGTCGTTAATGATTTTAAAACGGTCAAGATCCAAAAACAGAACCGCAATCTTTTCTTGAGTTTCTTTTGCAAGCTGGATCTGATGTTCTAGTTGTTCAATTAAGAAATTACGATTCGGCAGCTTCGTTAGCAAGTCGTAATTAGAGCGCTGATGCAGTTGGCGCGTTTTCAGGTTAACCAGGTCTTCTAGTTCTTCGCCGTGCGCTTTTAGCTTGTCATCACGCTCTTTCACGGCTTCTAGCATGGTATTGAATACCTGCATTAATTTGCCGATCTCATCTTTAGAGCTGCTGACTAAGCGCTGACTGTAGTCTTTTGATGAGGTGATATCCTCAATAATGCCGACCAGATTTTTTAAGGGCCGCGATAACCAGCGTTGAAGCAGCATCGATAGAAACCAGGCGAACAGTAGCGACATCATAAAAACTGAGGCGGTAATCAGCGTATGACCAGTTTTTTGATCGTTAAGAATTTTCGCATCTTTGATCATCAACAAATAACCGATCACTTCACCGTCATAAAATATTTCTTTGACTAAGTTGATGTGCTTGTCGGTTTCTTGTAAACCAATCTGATACTGGCCAAAGTCAGGGCGCTGAAAATGTGCCGTGCTGTCAAAATTCGCGAAAAACGCCTTATTATCATCGTATATGCTGGCGTATAAAATACTGTCATCGGTGATCAAGGTACTGAGTTGATCTTGCGCCGCTAAGGCATCGTGAAACAGCAGTGAAGAGGTGATATTACCGGCAATAATCTCTGCCGTTGCATTCATTTGCTGCTCGAGCAGTTCTTTGGTTGAGCTAACATTGTTGGATAAATACAGTGATGAAGCAATCAGCAACGAGAAGGCATTGATCAAAATAATGATCAGCGTCTGTTTGGTATGCAATGACAAAGAATTAAACCAGGTTTTCATGTCAGTTAAATTGTCTCGTTAAGTTTATGCATGATGACTTGGCTACAGCGTCAACACGTAAAACAAAAAATCAGGCAATTCAGCGAGAAGTAATCCTCGTTGCTTCATCGTCGAGGAATGGGCCGCCAGTATTATATCGCTTGAAGGGTCTCAGAGGCGAAAGAAAAAGCCGTATTTGTTATTGTATTTTATGAGGAATATAGGCTATGCAATACCGCGTGACAACTATTTTCTGCCCGAAGGTCGCTAGATTACTGAACCGTAGGGTTTATTGTGCGACTGCGTTAATGTCTGCCAGCTGTTGCTTCAGGCTCTCCAATAGCTGTTGATCGCCCCGTTCATCAAAGTATACCCCGGTACCGTGGCTTTGGTGCTGCAGGGCAACAATATTTGCGGGTAATGCTTGATAGGCTATTTGCAGAGGTTCAATCAACGCGGCTGGCGGGTTTTTATCCAGCCAAAACCACGTGTCGTCGCGTTTTGAACGTAGCGCCAATAAAGGCGTATGCGGCAGCCGTGACTGTTTTTGTTGCAAAACATATAATGCACAGCCTTGCAGAGGATATTGCTTCGCTAAAGCATCAGGTAACTCAG
>JABSRR010000141.1 GCA_013215025.1 Pseudomonadales bacterium | reverse complement strand
AATAGTATTGATTATAGTTCAGCAGATCCAAACGACATCAAGGAAGTGCATATTGCTATGCAGATCCTTAGTCACCTCAAGACCCAGGATAAATCAATTATTGAAGAGTTGTATTACATGCAGCTCATGGAAAATTTTGGAATTGAGGAAGAGGACCCGACAGAACTGACTCGAGAAGAGAAAAAGTTCGTAGCAAGTTCATTTAAATATTTTGTACGCTACATGTTCCTGGTTGAATACGGATTCAGATGGAAAGCCAATTGGCACCATGATTTACTTTGTGATACTCTAGAAAATCTATTCCTCGGGAAACTCGATTGTCCAAGAATAATCATTAACATCCCACCGCGCTACAGCAAGACCCAGTTGCTTATTTATTTCATTGCGTGGACAATGGGACACGTCCCAGACTCTCAGAACATTCTAATCGGTTACTCGAAGATGCTCTCCATGGACTCATCTTCCAAGGTAAGGGACATACTTACAAACGAAAAGTACTTGTCCATCTTCCCCATAGAGCTCGATAAGAGCTCAAAGGCTAAAGATGACTTCAAGACTAAACAGGGTGGTTCAGTCTACGCTACATCGACCGGTGGTACTTTAACCGGTAAAGGTGCAGGCAAGATGCGCATCTCCTGGGGAGGCTGCATCGTTTGTGATGATCCGAACAATACCCTGGACGCATTCTCTGAAACTCAAAGGGATAACGCTAACTCATGGTTCGCGAATACATTATTGTCCAGACGGAACAATATGGCCCACACTCCAATCATAGTAATTCAACAGAGGGTACATGAGAATGATATATCTGGCTTTCTTACTCCTACTGATGATAATCCCCTTGGAGGAGTTGGTGAGGATTTCACACACATTAACGTCCCTGCCATACTTAATAAAGAGGACCTGGAAACACTTAAAGTCCCTATGGATTCCCCCACGCGATTAGAAGGCGATCCAGAGAAAGACGAATACCCTTTGTGGGCTGAAAAGATCCCACTCGCAAAATTAAGAAACATGAAAGAGAATTTACCGATTCTCACCTTTTTCGGTCAGTACATGCAGCAACCATTTGCTACAGATGGTACGATCATAAAGAGTTCATGGATGATGCCCAGGCCAAAGCCAAGGGAATCAGAAATTAAATACAGAGTTTTCATACTAGATACAGCGCAGACTAAGACCAACCGATCTGACTGGTCAGTTATTTTAGTAGCAGCAGTCCTTACTGACAACTCTGTTTTCATAGAAAATATTCACCGCGAACGGATGGAAGCTCCAGACCTCGCGGATCAAGTACTCAAAATGTTCAGGGTGTATAAACCCATGAAAATTTACATTGAGTACAAGTCTTCCGGTATAGGGCTGATTCAATATCTCAAACGAGAGAAAATCCCTTTACCGATCTCCCCAATCCCGCGAAACGCCTCTGCAGGTGATGGAGACTCATTAGTTCGAGCCAGTGCAGTATCTACTTACATTAAGTGTGGGTACGTATCTTATTTGGAAAATGCTCCATGGGTTCCCACATTCATGCACGAAATCATGGCGTTTCCTACAGGCACACATGATGACCAGGTTGATTGTTTAGTTGATCTAGTTGCCCGTGAAGTAGTTCCTAACGGCACAGCCTTGCACGACATGTCCGTGGATAATCTCCCTCTAAAAGACAGTACTTATGAAAAAGTAGTGCAGCAGGAAGAAATAGAGACTGTGGAAGACTTCATAAATCATCTGGACACCATGGGAATAAATTACCGTGGTAAAAAGAAACAAGAATCAAACGAGCCCGATTGGGCTGCCATGCTATAGCAAAAGGAAAAATTATGAGCGACAATAAACCAACAAAGAAAGAACAAATAAAAGCATTGATCGATGCCGGCTTCTCAATGGAAGAGGTCGTTGAAAAGAACATTGCAAAACCTTCATACGTGAAATCAATGTTCACTCAGTTCGCGAAGGACAAGATTGAAGATATGGAAGTAGTTAAACTTGGGGAAGATCCAGAAGCAATGGAAACACCTAAGATCATCATCGATCCACAGGACATCAGTGAAGATGGTCCAGATCTCCCAGAAGGCGCGGTCATATCAATGATCGGTGGTAAAGTGATAGAAGGCTTCGCAGAAGGCGATCTAGTAGAAGTTAAGAAAGAAGACATCCCGGAAGAAGCTGAGATCAAAGACGAACCTCTTGAGATCAAAACTGTAGAAGATACTCTACAGAAGCACTACGACTCTTGTAAAGAATGTCTAGAAAGAATCGAAATGAAGAACATTCCTAGGATCACTCAAGCAAAATGCCAACGTTACATTAATTTGGCCAAGCAAGTACTTGTAACTAAAGATCTCAGAGGCGAGAGACTTCAATCCCTAAATGCTATTTATAATTACATCATCCCAAGACCTGCTGGACGTAGCGAAACAGTTAAGGTTTTAGCTCTTCACAGAGAGATGCAAAAATTGTTCCGAGCACATTACAACAAATAAGGAGTAAACTATGCCCTTATCCCAATTTCCAAAAACTGACACAGAGTTAGTAATTCCTCAAGAACAGATGAGGGCAGGAGTAATTCCTCCAGACCAAGGACAAACAGCACTTAACGTGCTGTATGGTACTTTAGTTGATACTAGGGACCCTAACCAATCAACACAAAGCCTTTCCAACAAGATTAACACTTACCGTAAGATGCAAGCTGATCCTACGGTAGGGGGCGCTTTGCAGGGGTACGAGAATATCCTATCCTTAGTTTCCTGGGACACAGTTCCAGCTGATCCAGAAAAGATAGGCGCCAAGCCAGAAGGCTGGGACGAGAAAAAATCCAAGGAAGTTCGAGATTTCGTTGCAAGCTGTTTTGATGATATGAACTCTTCAATAGAGGACAATATTTCCTCTGCATTGGACATGTTAGCTATAGGATTTCAAGTCACAGTACCCCAATTCAAAATTCGCGGAGGATCTACGGAAGATCCCAGAACAAACTCAAAATACAACGACGGAAGAATCGGCTGGAAGTATTGGAAGTCTATACACCAAGAATCTATTGATCGCTGGTTACTAAAAGATGGAGATGGATATGAGGACCTCACAGGACTCAGACAAATTAAAGTTAACGGAGGGTACGAAACAATTCCAAGAAATAGAATGCTACTTTTCAGAACCACTACAAAGGGCGGCAACATGGAAGGAGAAAGCATCCTGTACTCAGCAGTCAGCACTTGGGAACAATTGCAAAAAACTCTCGCCACTGAGGCGGTTTCTCTATCTCGTAACCTTGAAGGTATACCTGTACTTAAAATCGCCTCGCGTTACCTATCAGAGAATGCTACAGCAGACGAAAAGAAATTACGAGATTTCCTCATACGTCAAGTCAAGTCCATTAAGTACAACGACCAAACTGCGCTGGTACTCCCTTCTGATGTAGACGCAGAATCAAAAGTACCAATTATAGATATTAGCCTAATGACAGCCGGACCAAACGTTCGCGTTGACCAGTGCCGTCAGGTGGCTTCCGCACAGGAACAATTGATCGCAGAATCAATCCTTGCAAACTTTATGAAATTAGGATCAGGTGGAGGCTCTTACGCAATGTCAAGCTCTATGCAAGACATGTTCGTATTGGCCATGAAGAAGTACCTGGACAACATCGCCTCAGTAATCAACAACGAAGCTATCCCTGCCCTCCTAAAACTGAATGGAATGGACCCTATGTATGCTCCGTGTCTAGTTCACGAAGGCTTAGAAACTGAGTCAGTAGGCGTATTTGTTGATGCCCTTGTTAAATCTGTACAATCTGGTGTTATTGTTCCAACTAAGGAACTGCAGCGCACAGTACTTACCAAACTCAGAGCCCCTGTTGCAGGTGCTGACGAGGCTTGGAAAGAGACTGCAGAACTGCAGAAAGAGCTAATGGAAGCAACTAGGAAGCAAGCAGAAGTTGCCGGGCAGCCAAATCCTAAACAGACCCAGGGTGCTAATCAGCAGAAAGGTACAGAGACCTCTCCGGAAAAGGTATCTAAAAATAAAGAACCAGAGGTCTACGAAGTACAGGGACAATACTACCAGTACAGGAACGGTCAGCTAGTTAAAATGTAAAAAAGGAGGCTCTATGAGCGATTCAAATGTCAAGAGCCTTGAAATAAAGGGCATAGATGATATGCCTTTGGGCTTGGCCAAACAAATATGTACTCCAGAACAGATAGCCAAAAATGTAGGAGTGAAGCCTATACCCGGACCTAAAGGAGACAAAGGAGATCCAGGTAAGGACGGAGAAGACGGTAAAGACGGCAGGGATGGTAGAGACGGTAGAGACGGAGTGTTTTTCCTAAAAGACGCAATAATGAAAAGCCCAGAAATTGTGTTAGAAAACGATAAGTTGTCAAGGGGCTTAAAAGGAGAAAAAGGCGACACTGGAGAAAAAGGAGACACTGGAGAAAAAGGGGACACTGGAGAAAGAGGTCCAGTAGGTCCTAGAGGAAGAGATTTCCCTGAAGAAAAAATATCACAGATCCTAGAGGCAGCGACAGGAGGAGAATCTCCTGTTGTTGATGTAAACATAACTCAAGAGAACAACAAAGCCTATGTAGTCTGTGATATGAAAGATGGTTCTGTTAAGAGGAACAGCTTTAATCTAGTAATGACTTCTCCAATAGCTAAATCTAAGATACTAGGAGATAGTATAACTCCAGGAAAATTAATAGGTTTCCAAGATTTTGCAGATTCTTTGACAGCCAATACTCCAATCTTAACAGGAACTGGTGGTGGGACAGTACAACTTACTAACGATAATAATGGAGTCTTAACTGACGGTAACACCAATTATAACCAAAACACTACTTTAGCTGGGGTGACGGATATTTGGAGAACTGAAGATAACGTATTCAGTTTCAAGAATACTGGAGTTAAGGAAAACGACACTCATTTTGTGCGTATCCATTTAGCCATAACACCTCTAATAGTTCCTTTAGATCACTCGGTTTCCTTAGATTTCTACGCAACACAAGACGGTACGGGACCTAGAATTTTCGGATTCAGTACTAAACTAGCAACTAGGACAGATAGGGCTGGAGTTGAGCAAGAGCATTTAATTGATCAAAGGTACTTCGTAGGACAATCTATCACTGAAGGTTCCTTGAAAATATCCTATAATTCAAATACGGCAGCCTCCGTTAGAGTTATAGGCTGGAACACATTAATGTTAAGGAGATAGTAATGAGTGTAAGAATCTACAAAGCGGAAAACTCTAATGAAGTGATATTTGAAGGAATCCCCACACCTTCCATAAACACAGAACTTGCCTTATGCGAGGCTAACGACCCTAACATAAACATAAAGACTCTAGCCACTAACGAATATATACTTTTTGATATACCCTACACAGAGTTTGAAAAGAAAAATGGTCAACCAGCAGGGAATTCTTCAACAGAAGTTAAACAATATTTAGACAGTCAATTCGTTTCAGTAGATCCTACAGATGTTTCTGTTAGTTACAGGGGGTCCTGGAACGCCAATACAAACACTCCGGACCTCACAAACGACACTGAACTAGGGTTCACTCCCAGTAACGGTGACTGGTTTTATGTAACTTTCGCAGGAACATACGATGGGGAAGACTATGACATAAATGACGTAGTTAAATACAACGGTACTGATTGGCAGAGAATACCTACAGCAGAACCCTGGGAGTACGTACCTGCTTCAGATTCTACAGACATAGATGGATCTTACAACAGAAACATAGTCAATTACACTCTTACCAATAATAAGGACTTAATTCTACCAACATTAGATGCCTCACAACAAGGGTGGAGATGTATTTTAGTAAACAGCTCTACTACTAATCGCAGATTACGTGTTATGGGATCATCTTCTGGAAGCAGAGTTGTCAATAAAGGAGGATCTGTAGATATATTGTGGAATGGTTCAGATTATGTAGTTTTAAACTACACCAAGTCTAGCGGATTCATATCAGTGGAGGATTTTACTGAAGCTTCGGTAAATCACGCAAACACAATATATGTAAGCAGCGACTATGCAGGATTAGAAGAATCTACAGGAAGCGTACTAAGTCCTTACACGGATATTCAAGACGCAGTTGATAACGCTAGTGATGGAGACACTATTGACCTCAGAGGGGAGTTTATAATAACTTCTGAGATAACACTACCTAGCGACAAGTCTTTACATTTCACAAGTAAAAAAGGTCAGACTGTAATAAAGTACTCTAACTACAACAGTTCTAATGGACACATTTTTCATCAGAGTTCCGATAGTAGCACAAAAGAGTATAGTTTTGAAAACATACAGATAATGAACGCAGGTGGGTATGGTATCTACGCAAAGTCAGCTAGTAAAATAGAAATAGATGGATGTACTCTTAAAAACAATGGTTGGAGCGGCCAAGGACTACATACTGTATTAGACAGTTCCACATCTGGAGTTCTCGGTTATGATTCAACTAGCGCTGAACTACAGTCATTTTACTCAGGATCTGAAGCATCTAATGGTGGTGCTATTAGAATACAGGGCGTTCCTCAAGTAGAGATTACTGCTAACACTGTACAAAACAATCTTAGAGGTGTAAGACTTCAAGACTGTGGTATTAATGGCTATGGATTCGTAACTAGAAATGTTTCTAGTCAGAACATAGATTCAGGTATCTATTTAGCAGCAGGTTCCTTAGCAGGGTGTCAGAATATAGTAGTTACTATTAATAGTTCTGCCTACAACGCCAACAATGGTTTACTTTGTGTTGGTGGGCTAAATAACAAATTCTCTCAGAATGAGGTTAACGGTAACTGGAATGCCGGTTTCTGTGCGTGGGGTTCTGCTAACACTACTTTAAGAGATTGCGGGTTATACGACAATAACAGATCTTCATATAATGGCATAGGCAACACAGGAGATGCGAAAGCGTCAATTCAAATTAATGAAGCTTATGATTTACTAGGAAATACCATTAGTTTAAATCCTGCTGCTAGATTCATTGCAGAAATTCTAGATACTCAAGTACATTACACCGGACTAGGTTCAAATACTGAGAAGGTAGGATTCTTAATAACAGAAGAGGTAGGAAATCTCCCGAACGACAATAAAAACATAATCAAAGTTGACGATGTTGGGTTTATCGGACAGGATTACGCACTCGACTTTAGTGAAGTAGATTTGACTAACTTAAGAGTATCTTTAGGAGACAACTCCTATCAAGCAATAGGAGAGAAATCAGTAAAGAATCCTTTAGAAGGCACTTACTTCGAGTTACCTTTTAGTAACCATTCTATGAACCTTACTGAAGTGGACATAAGTGTAAACTCTACTGACAACATTATCATAAGAGAAGGAGTATCTGGAAGCAGAATAAATCCTTATAATGTTAATGAGCTGCAAGCATTGGCATATGGCGCAGATATTCAAGTAGTTTTAAAAGAGTCAAATAAGATACAATTCATCGTACCAGTTGCATCTTGTAGCATTGACGGGTATATGGTAAACTCTGTATTATCTAACGCACTAGTTCAGTTAAACGACACATTCACGAACACCACAGGATTCTCCTCTGGAGGAGGCAATCCAGTAACTAACTTTAGTTTAAGCGGGAATGATTTAACTATAACTCTACAAGACGGTACTTCCTACACTGTGGACGTTACCACATTAGGAGTAGACGAAAACAAATTCGTATCTAGTGGGGCGTTGAACGGATCTAACTTAGAGCTGACAATGAACGACTCTAGTGTGGTGGTTATAGATGCCACAAATATGATTAATGGATCTAGCCTACCTGCCAGGTCTAATGATTGGTATATATCTTATGGCAGTAATGCAGGAGACGAAGTAGAGGCAGCTAGTATTGTAGCAACTTACGAGAACAAGCAACCATTCTATAATGGGGATTTCTTAGAAAAAGGACAGGAATATGTCTGGACTCACGACAGTAATGGATATTACGTACTCGGTGTTTACACAGGCCCAGAGGAAACCAGTGATGATGTAGAAATCACCTACTCTGCTAAATGGTCCCACCTTTTTAGATTCACTACAACAGGAACTAACAGGGTCTCAGAGACATCTTTTGGTGTAGACGTAGCTAGTCGATACGCAACAGGATACGAACTAACCAATAACACAGTATTGGCATTGAGGTACGGTAACGATAACCACCTTTACCTATTAGACATTTCTAACGGAGGTGAGACTATTATAGGTAAGTCTAACATAGCTCTCGTAGGAGATAGTCAGATTATTTCTTTTGGAGGACAAAATCAACCTAATGCTAAGTTCCCTATAATGATTAAAAGAAATCAAGAATGGGAAATAGTCCATGATTTTGACAATAGCGAGAGTGGTGAAATTATAGACGGTGTAGAAGAAGATACCGTATTGAAATCAAACATCTCCATAGGTCCAGGAGAGAAGCTAATTTGGAACATGAATTACTTTGGGCGTACAGAATATCTAGGAATAGGCTATTCTGGAGCTTCTTCTGGAAATTCTTCTCCATACAATGATATAGACAGCTATTTCAGATACCTGACTTCTGAGCAGATCTTTCCAGGAAATGCTTGGACTATGAATACAAACGCATCTAACTACGACCCCACAGGAGGGGGAAGATACGGTGTAATAGGAACAAACTTAGGAACAGTTTCTCTTATATACAATATAGACAACAGTCTAGAGCTGTATCACGAGTCAGCAGGTGAGATCATCATGACTAGGACATTAGACCTCGATGGAAGTGACATCAATCTTGTATTCCAGGCAAACGAAGCACATCCTTTTAATAGAATACCAAAAGTATCAAAACAGATTATAGGATCAGGCCCTCAACCTGTAACTACCTTCGCTCCCGATATAAGTGACCAGACTATCAACATTACAGAAGGAGTAGCATTCAACGTACCTATAGTATTAGATTCAGGGTCCGACATAGTTAACCAATACGTAGAAGAGGATGCTCCTAGCTGGGCAGTCCTTAACCAAAGTACGGGATACTTTAATGGAACAGCTCCAGCATATAGCGGAACTTCTGATTCTTACGAAATAAACTGTAAAGCTGCTAATGCTGTAGGAGGTTCTACTAACTTTAAAGTTACTCTCAATGTAGAGGAACTTGTTTATACTAATACTAAATCTTTAAAGTTTAGGGATGGATCAAGCTCTTACTTAGGAGGCAATGCAGCCCTTATATCAGCCTTGGAACGAAGTGCTAATGGTTCTGGTTCCAGTGATGCTTGGACTATTAGTATTTGGTATAAAGGATCTACCTCTAATCAAGGACAAACATTGTTTTACTTCGGAGGAAGTGATACAGTAAATACTGGACATATTGAGATTAAACAAACTAATCACAATGGTCAAAAAAGAATCAGATTAAGATACGGGTCTACCTCAAATCATATACAGCTTACCACTCCTAGCGGCTCTATAGACTCTGTGAGTGAAGGCTTCCAACACATACTTGTAACTTACGATGGAGGAACTACTGGAACAAATTCTAGTGAGATGTCAGACTACTACTCCCGGTTCAAAATCTATATAGATGGTGACCTGCAGAGCACTAGCAACACTCACTCTAATTATGGTTACAGTAATTCGATAGTAGGACAGAATTATAGATTCGGCAGATTCTCTAGTGGAAACTACGCAAGAGACATACTGCTCAACCAATTAGCTATTTGGGATAGTGACCAATCTAGTAATGCGGCAGCTTTGTATAATTCTGGAAATACTCAAGATCTTAGTATTTTGAGTCCAGGTGTTGCAGGACTAGACAGTAATTATGTTGATCCAGATCACTACTATGAGATAGAAACTAGTGTAAGTACTATACAAGACTTGGTAGGTACTGCTCACTTTGTAGGGTACAACTTCATCTCTTCAGATTTAGTTGACGATGCTCCTTAGAGGGACAATATAAATGTTCACTTACAAATATAATCTTAGGGCTCTGGGCTATCCGGAGGAAGATTATGAAAAGATTGCTAAGAAAGCTCTAAGCCTTGCGCGTGGAGCTTCAGCGGTTGATACAGGACGATTTAAGAACGGATGGACTACCAAAGTTCAAGGTGACATCCTTCTCGTCCAGAATGCGGTAAGATACGCTCCATATGTGGAGTTAGGATCAATCGTATACAGGTTCCATCGGTATAGAATCCGAAGAGCCCTAGCTACTCTGGGACTAACCCAGGGTACTGAAAATTTTGGAACTGGAGACCAGAGCTTTAGCACTGGACCGAGTACTAGAACAGGGACAGAGACAGGTGCTCCTTCTGGAGCAAGTGGTGTACTACAATCCTCACCACAGACTCAACCCCAGATCCAACCTATCACAGAACAGGAAATTCGATCTCCTGCTCTTGTAGCTCGCAGACTGACTGTTTCGCGAGTGCAACCCACACCTGTGCCCAAGGTCCAACAAATACCAAAGGCACAGTTATTCAACAGATCTCGTTTGTTGGAGCTCATAGTAGCAGCAGAGATCGCAAACCAAACCATAAATAACGAAGAGGAATAATTATGGCTTTCCAAGCAACTTCAATTATCCACGATGCCCTCAAAGGCACACAAAGCGTACACGTTAATGCCTATGCTCTCGAATCTGCAGGTATTGTTGACGAGTACGAGGCTTCTAAAGCTAACGGATTCACTCCTACAGCCGGTACTAAAGTCGCCCTAATGGGTCAAGCTACTACAAACCTTACAGGCACAGCTAGTTCTTCTGGCACAGCTGTTACAGGTAGTGGTACTGCTTTCACTACAGAACTATCTGTAGGTAGCATTATCTCCAATGCAGCTGGCGACGAATTCCGTGAAGTTACAGCTATCACGGACGACACAAACCTCACAGTAGATTCTGCTTTCACAACAGATCTTTCCAGTGAACAACCAGATTCCGTTGATTCTGTATACCACGTAGACACTGTAAGATACCTTCGCCCTTTCCAGGCAATGTGTCACTTCAACAAATCTATCGGAAGAGACGTTGCTGTTTCTACTGAAGCAGTAGTTCAATCTCTCGAAAGCTAATTAAGGCCTTCTCACTATGAAATTACGTAAAGTATTCGCAGAACAAAGGGAAATCACTGCTCCGGTACTGGTCCCTGACGAAGGTGACTACCACGGGCATATTTATAGTGAAGAAGAAGTCCATCAAGCTTGTCGAAACTATCGCGAAAATTGTCGTAAGGCAAACATTCAACATGCTTTTGACATAAGCAAAGATACTGCTGAATTCGTTGAGCACTATCTAGCTCCTGCTGACATACCAATGGAAACCACAGACGGTACTATTACTGTCAAGAAAGGTACTTGGTTAGCCACAATGAAGATCAAAAACGATACTCTATGGCAAGATGTCAAGGACGGAAAATTCACAGGTTTCTCTATCAGTGCAAATTGCATGTCGCAGAAGCTTAGTAAATCAAAATATGCAGGTGGTAATGCTGTTGACGAAGGTCACAGGGTCGAAAAGCGTTTGTTCGACATCGACTTCTCAGAAGAAGATCACCACGTAGCCTTAGTAGACGAGGCAGCTAACGCGACCAAGATCCTCGTCATGAAAGCAAAACAACCTCAAACAAAGGATAAAATTATGTCCGTAGAAGACAAGAAAGCTCAAGAAGCTCTCGCAAAAGAAAAAGCTAAAAAAGAGCTCGAAGCCGAAGCTGTAAAAAAAGCTAAAGACAAAGAATACGAAGAACTCAAAAAGTTCAAAGCCGATCAACTAGCTAAAGAAGAGACTCAAGCTGAAGAGCTCAAGAAAGAACGAGCTAAAGCAAAAGCTGAGCATGAAGAGCTCGAAGCTCTCCGTAAAGCTAAGGACGAAGCTGAAACAGCTGAGTTCGTTCAGAAAGCTAAAGATCTTAAAGCTGACGACGCTGAAGGTTTTGGCTCCGTTCTCAAGAAGTGTAAGTATGCTCTTGATGAAGTAGAGTTCGAAACCCTTGAAAAACAGCTTGGCAAACTAGCCAACATCACAAAAGCTGAAGACAACGGTACCTTCAATAATGTTGGTGAATCCAACGCTGAAAAGCTCGTTAAGTCTAAAGACCAACGAATTGCTAAATTAAGAGCTGAAAAGCTTGCCGCTGGTGTAGGTCGTCATCTAGCTTCTAAACAAGCTCGTCAAGAAGTAGAAGCTGAAATGGCTTCTGCACAGTAATTAAAATAAAGGATATAAATCATGGCCGAAATTAACTGGACCAACAACCACATCCAACAAGAGATCCGCGACACATCTGTGGCTGCATGGGAATTAAACGCTAACCTCTATGCAAGTGGTATCATTCCTCAAAAATCAAGCAAGCGTTCTACTGGAACATACTGGGAATACGACAAAGCTTACTTCATGTCAACACAGGTTGCTACTCGCCAGCCTGGTACAGTTGCACCAATCGCTAAGTACGCTGCTAGTATCGCTACATACAGTATTACACAGAAACACCTTTCTGTTGCTGTTACAAACGAAGAGATCGTTGAAGCTTCCGACACTCTAGAACCAATGAACGACGCTTCTAACTTCCTCGGTAACAACTTTGTAGTTGACTACGAAATCGACTTTGCCAACACCTTCCTAGCTGATGACGTTTGGGAATTTCAAGCTGCTGGTGCTACAGGAGCTTCAACTAACCCTATCGATGGAGATGTAACTCTACCAATCGGTACTTCTGGTGCAGGCTCTTTCCGTTTCTGGAACGAAGGTGCTGCTGGTGAGTCTGATCCTATTCTCATCCTCAAGCAAGCTGTTCGCACTATGCAGAAACAGACTGGCATGCGTCCAAACAAACTTCTCATCCCTCGTTTGGTTTTCGACCAACTCGAAGAGAACGAGCAAGTCAAACAATGGGCCTCACTCACTATTGGTGTAAATGGTGGTGACGATCAAACTAAAGCTATCCTCCAGAAGAACATCGGTTCTGGCGTTGGTGGCGCTCCTATTGACATTCAAGTTGTAGAAATGTCTTACCAAAACATAACGTCCATCGCTTACGCGAACAGAGACACTCAGAACTTCAACTTCGGCCAGACTTCTACACCTACATTTGGTGACATGGAGTGGGTACTCGAGACTTCTTGTCTCCTTATGTACTCTGGTCCTAGTTTCAGCAAGTACTCTCGCACAGCAGCTGCTTGCATGAAGTGGGATGGTCTCACTGACACTATGGCAGGAAGTGATCCTTCACTTGCTCGCGGTTCTGTTGGTGGTGGCATTGATAGTACTAACCTGTTGATTCGCGCTCGTTACGTAAAAGAGAACTTCACGTCTTACGTTGATGGTTTCTTCGCTTACGATAACAACGTGGTCAGTCCTCAGTTAGGCTTCTACCTTAAGAACTGTATCAACCCAGCTACAGTTTAAGCTGAATAGCCCCTCTCCGGAGGGGCGAACTCTCAAATCAAGGAGGAATTATGTCGTGGACTTATGACCCGTCCCAATTAAGTTCGAATAAAATATTTCAAGTAAGATTGAATATAGGTCAGGTAAACCAGTATGATTTAATAACACTCCAGGACGAAGAGATAAAGCACTTCTTAGGAAATTCATACGAAAACATAACTGACGCATCGATCAAATGTCTGGACTCTATGATCTCCAGAGCTGGCCTCATGGTGGACAGGGAGACAGGACAAACCGCAGAGAGCGCATCTCAATTGTTAGAAGCTCTCAAAAAATCTCGAGACGATATGCTGACTTCAGCTTCTCGTAATACCCCAATTTTCGCGCAGTTTACTGGATTCTTTGAAGAAGACAGACAAGAGCAGCAAAACGACCCCGACATCTACCACGATGGCTTGACAATGATCTCTGAATTTCCAGAGACAAGATTAATCAATGGCCCTACTGGTCCTGGTCATGCTCCATTGAACGGCTCTAGTGGCACGTAGAGCAAAAAATCGCAGAGGCGGAAAAGCTAAGAGAAAGAATGTTAAATTGGACACTACAGGACTTAAAGAGTTCCAAAAAACATTCGGTAAGAATGGGCAGACTTTCGAAATAGGCTTATTTAATAAAGAAAGTGCTCGTAAGGGATACTTACTTGAATACGGTGACCCAGAACACTACTTTAAGAAAAGGCGACCTTGGCTAGGCCCTTTAAAGTACGAGAATAACCAGGCTATTCAAAAGATAGTCCCAGAACTAGCCCTATTTGCAAAGAAGGCTTTTGAGGGAGAAGATACAAGTAAACGTACAGCTTTCGATATAAAAAGAATAGTTCAAGACTATGTATACGATCAACAATTCCCAGGAGCAGGAGTACCTTTGTCCCCCCTCACTATAGCCATGAAAGAAGGGAATGAGAAAGTTGGTATAGATACGGGAAAAATGCTCAAAGACATCGAAGTACGTCTAAAGGGCGGTAAGAACAAGAAAAGAAAATAGGAGGCATAATGTCGTTCGTAAGAGAAGGCCCAGTGACGGTCAAAAGAGTCACACCTCCAGAGATAGACATCGAAACAGGAAGATATGGCGAACCTATAACGGAAACTTTTACTCTCATGGGATCACTACAACCAGTGGTTGGTGAGGATCTTGAAAAGTTACCATCTGGTTTCCGCGTATTCGATGCAAAAGTATTGTTTCTTCACGAATCTTTAGAAGAGAACGACATCATCGTTTACGGAGGATCTGAATTCTACGTTAACCACAAAGACGAGTGGGACCCTTATTTCTCACCAATTCCCCATTACAGGTACATTCTGTTGAAGGATGTGGCACGATGATTGATTATTCAGAAAAATTCTTAGACCTTCTAGTACCCATATTCAGACCTATTTTGGCTAATGGTAGAGATCCTTATTATCTAATACAGGCCCATCCTAACTTCGTAGCCCCATCTGATCCTTACGCAGTTATCGATGTAGCCAATGTTCAAGATGTTGGGACGCTAGAAACAGGTGACATAGACGAAAATGGGATGCAGGTAAAACAGCACCAGGATGTCACCTTAATAATAGACACCTTTGGAAAAGGCGCATACACAGCTGCTACTAAGTTAGCAAGGTATATGGAAT
Source organism: Pseudomonadales bacterium (assembly GCA_013215025.1). Lineage (NCBI taxonomy): Bacteria > Pseudomonadati > Pseudomonadota > Gammaproteobacteria > Pseudomonadales > Pseudomonadales bacterium. The sequence continues at coordinate 5,276 of JABSRR010000141.1, read as the reverse complement.
ATCCTTCCATGACCCAAGCCCTCAGTAATGTTGGCGTATGTTTCCGAGACAACACGCAAGTTAGAAATTTCACAGAACTAATTCAAGCCGGCTACGAAGAACGAGCCCAGTTTGAGATAACATTAGGTACTGCGGACGGTAACTTTGCATCTTGCTACAATCCTGCTAATGAAGGATTGCCTAGCCAACCTACATACGATGAGGGTATTACCCCGATCGAAAATGTATGCGTTAATATCGCAGTTGCACCTACTGGAGATGCTGCCGACGGCACATTAGACCTTGGTACAACAAAAATAAATTCACAATAAACAAGGAACAATTATGTCTCAAAGCAATTTAGACCTTCTTGTAGATATTCAAGTCACCCGTGACACCCCGTCGTTCACTGCACCGAATTTCAATTCTGCTATGTTTGTTACAGACGAGCAGATTTTCTCTGAAGTTTACAGACAGTACCAGAGTGCAGCAGACATGCTGACTGACGGTTTCGATAGCAAAGGTAAAACTTATCGCGCAGCTGTCACATTCTTCTCTCAAGAAAACTCTGTTAATGAGCTCACTATTGGTCGTAGAGACGCAACTACTGCTACTCTAACAATGCTTGATTCTCAAGTTATCGACAATACTGATTACACAGTAACATTCCAAGGCACGCCTATCACTTACAATTCCGGAGTAGGCGCTACAGCAGACACAATCATGGACGGTATTGCAACTCTTGCAAATGCCGATGCCACTATACCTGTAGAGGTTACAGTAGTTTCAACTGGCTCCAATGCACTCACACCTATAACTGCAGCCGAAACTAGAGCAATCACTGATCCTAACGACCCCTCAAACGGCTACCGAGTACTAATCGACGGAACTCTTGGAACTGCCTCTGGTCAGTTTGCAGCCCAGGATGATACTGTAGCTACTTCTGTTATAGGCACAAACACAGCAGTAGACACTCGTGCTTACGACTCTTCACTCCTAACACCTACTAGTGGCGACGTAGTTTTACTAGACTCTAGCCTCGGTACACTTGCTGGTGATTTTTCTGGCATGTCCAACGGTTCTGTAGCTACTTATACTACTGTCTGGACAGAGACTACTAGTACTGCCAATGACACTTTTACAGTTGCCGACGAAGCAGCTGGAGCACAAACTTACTCATTCGACGGCGTTAATGTAGATCTTGGTGTTCAGTGGACATTTGAGACTCCAAACAACAACGAGTCGATTGAGATTGTAGACGAATCTAATACATCTTACATGTACGACTCTTCTCTTTCTCAGTGGTTATTGGCAACAGGCGCACGTATAGATATATATGAAAACACTGGATATTCACTTACAGTAGCTTCTAGTCTTTCTCAATTCACAACTACTTATGGTGGTCAAGATACATGGGCAAATGCTCTTAAAAACATATCAGCATCTTATGGTCTTTGGACAGTATTGATGACTTACGACCATTCAGTATCCGGTATCTTAGAGATCGCCTCTGAAATCGAAGCTAACTACAAAGCTCTTTACTTTGTTACAAATAGTAACGAGGAAAACCTCGTAGCAGTTCCAGAGGACACTACCCCGGACGCAAACAACGTCTACGGTCTTCTCCAACAGTTCAACTACGACAGAACAGTATTCGAGTACTCTGCAACTGCAGACGAAACATATGGAGAATGTGGATGGGTCGGAGAAAGAATCTGGACAGCTCCAGGGTCTTCTATCTGGGGATACTCTCAAGTAACTGGGGTAGTAGCCGACTCCCTTTCTGCAACAGAAAGAAATGTGCTGCAGCCCTACGGTAACTATTTCATCGACTTCGGCGGAGTGGACATGGTTCAAGAGGGTAGAGTTATTTCTGGTGAATGGATTGATACAATCCGTGGTGGAGACAACATGGCTTCTGACATGCAGATAGCCCTAGTTCGCAAACTAGCTACCACAGTAAAATCTGGTAGTAAAGTTCAATACACTGATGAAGGTCTCGCTGAGATCGCCATTGAAATAGAACAAATCTGTGAACAGTACATCTCTCGAGGATTCATCGCTAAGACAGTATCTAAGACTGATAACTTCGGAAAAGTATCTACTCGTAAAGGGTACTTGGTATACTACGATCCAGTCTCCGCAACTACTTCCGCTCAACGTCAATCTCGTGAAGCTCCTCTGTTCACAGTTGCAGCTACTTTAGCAAACGCTGTTCAGAAAGTTAACGTACTAATTAATCTTTACGTATAAGGAGTAAATTATGGGTGTAGCAACATATTCACCAAAGAAACTTGTTAACAGTGTGGCCGGAGAAACAATAACTGGCTTCAGTGATTCAGACATTGTTACAATTACTTTGGACGAACCTAAGTTCGTAAAATACACTTCTGTTGACGGGACAACTTCCCGCTCACACAATGTGTCCGACTCTGGTAGATTCGTCTACACATTGAATCAGACATCAGCAGCTAACCAGATATTCTCTGGACTACTTAAAGCAGACTTAGCTAACCCCGACGGTTCTGCTACTTTCGGTCTGGGTGTTCGTGACAATAACACGAGTGGTACAGGTACTTATTTCTTAGGTACTGGTGCCTGGGTAGAAGGTATGCCAGAATCTGGATATGCTAAAGAAATAGGCACTCGCGAATGGGTGATAGAGGCTTCAAACATCGAATGGAATATCTCAGGTAATGAGTCCAGTGATGTTGTTAATGCCCTTTCAACAGCAGCTACGGTAGCTGAATTCTTAGCATAAGCAAAATTAACCCCTCTCTTATGGGAGGGGTATTTTTAAACATAAGGAAAATAGATCATGAGAAGAAAAACTCAAACAAAGCCACACTACTTTAAAGTAGGAGAAGAGCAGTTCAAATCAGTCAAATTTGGGTACCTGGACGGTAACGAATTACTATTAAAATACATGCCCAAGCTGATTAAAATTTTCAGAATTTTTAAGTCTAACAAAAAAGAAGAGCAAGAACAAGAACAAGATTTAGAGCTAGGGCAAGAACAAGATTTAGAGCTAGGGCAAGAGAAATTTCTAAATATAAATATAGAAGAACTAGTAGATGCCCTCGGCGAAAACACACTTAAGAATCTAGCTGAAGATCTCTTCGAAAAAACTTACTTAGAGGAAACTAAAGAGAATTGGGTACTTATTGATCCTCAAAATTTCGATAACACAAAAGAAATGTTTTCTGTAGCTCAAGAAGTGTTTAATCACAATTACCCGGATTTTTTCGGGGGAGACAACGATTTACCGGAGCACGAAGTCTCCCAGAAAAAGAAGACACTATCAAAGTCTCCCCAGAAGTCAGAGCCGAGCAAGAAAAATATAAAGCCCAACGTTCACAAGTTGTAAGACAGTACGCTAAAGATCGCAATCTCCCAGATGACTTTTGGGACATTAAGACTCAAGAACAGATGGAGATAGAAAATCCAGAGCTCAAAACTGAAAGAAGCCTGGACGAGTACATCTCATCTATCAGTGACACCTACATAGACATCGGTTCCCTGTGTGACGCAAGGTACGGCAGTTTCGTGGAAATAGCTTATGAGTGGTCTTGGGAGCAAGCAAGAAACATGCTCGAGATATTAGAAGTTAAAAAAGAATTAGAAAGGCGTGACAATATAAAACAACACGCACAAACCCTTTAGGAGGTAATCATGCTTATTATCGATGTATCGAAAACAAAAAGCACCTCTCAGAAATTAGAACTGGACGGTGACGGTGTAGACTACGTAATCCAGTTTGACTGGTCCACAAGATACCAAAGATTCTTCATGCAGATTTTAGACGCAGACAAGAATCTTCTAATCTCCGGATTAAAATTAGTTCCTGGGAGTCCCTTGAATTTGACCAACATTGATACTAATGGTCCTAAAGGACTTTTCATGGTAGTTGGTACGGGCGACTTGACTCGCGAATCATTCCAGAACGGAGGCTACAAATTATATTATTTCCAAAGATCTGGACCAAACAGACTACCTTTGGTAAATGAGTTCTTAACACAAGCAGACTTCCAGGAATATGTGGAAGAGAATGCTCCAGAGCCTCCTAATTTCTTCGACGGACTATTCGTCACAGAAGCTCAGACGGGACAACCAATATCTCCAATCATAACTAACTCTACAGGCACTGAAGTGTCGTGGCTTTGGGGAGACGGAAACCTCTCACAGAATAATTCTGCCCCTACAAAAAATTATATAGATGACGGAACAAGCCACGAGGTAGATACTTACTCAGTTCTGCCTGCAGACTTTGACACTATCGATGTGTCTGATTGTTATGTTACAGGAATCAACCTAACAGCATCTAACAATATAACTAGCCTCTACGTCCAAAACAATAAATTGGGCGAACTAAACATCGGTACTCTAGTATCATTGACAGACATTGATTTGAGCAATAATTTGGTTACGAGTTTTCAATTGGAAGGTAATCCCTACTTGCAGACTTGTTATGCACAAAATAATGAGATAGAAGATATTTCTATTAATAGTGTACCTTCTCTAAGGATATTGAATGTTGCAGGTAATAGGATAGCTTCTGTTGATCCCTCTAACGGAACAGCACTTGAAGAGCTTTATCTCTCTAATAATAACATTGGGACATTAGACCCAACAAGTAACACTTCTTTAACGACCTTAGAAGCATCGGGCTGCGGCCTTAGTGCTTTGGATATATCCTCTCTGAATCTTGAGAGATTTATTGCATCATTTAATAACATATCTTCAATCGCCACAAATAATTTAACCTCTTGTGATTATTTTGATATTAGTGAAAACAACCTACCCTCAGATAATGTTGATAGTGTAGTCATATCTCTAGATAATAATAATATTGTCGGAGGCTACCTGTCGATAGAAAACAACAGTAATCCCACAGAAGCATCTTACCCTTCCTACCAGAGCTTAATATCGAAGTCCTGGGTGATTAATATAGATGATTACATTTTTGGATATTCTGCACTTTTTGCAACATACTCCCAAGGAAGTATAAGTTTTTCAGTAACTACACTAGACTTATCTAACGCAAGTTGGGATTTTGGAGACGGAACAGTACTTATACAGAATAATAACCCGGCATACACATACTCTGATGGAGAGCCTTATCACGAAGTAAGCATTTCGATAGCACCTGACCAATTAGGGAGTATATCAGCCCCATCGAACGAAATATACTCCATAGACTTGGACCCTTATGTAAATGCAACTTCTATTGATCTAAGTGACAATCAACTAACAACTATTGATATAAATTATAATACTCTAGTTGAGACTTTGGATCT
>JABSRR010000140.1 GCA_013215025.1 Pseudomonadales bacterium | reverse complement strand
CCTTTAGTGCATAGTTTTCTATACAATATTTGTTAATTCTTTTATAACAATCATATTTGACTTCTGACAATTCTTGAACTCTACCATTCAATTTACATCGAGCTTTGTCTAGTTCTTTGACTTGTGCTTCGAGTCGTTTAACTTTTTTCTTATCGTCCCATAGACAAGCTCCCAAGTAAAGGGAAGTTATTAATAGGACAAGTGTTACAGCCTCAATCATACTCTAGCCTTTGGAAATGGGCGATCATAATATTCGCCATTGATACATGTAAGAATAGTTCTCGTACCATTAGCGTACTGAACGATCTGAGAATGGCTCCAAGAACTGGGGCCTTTATTGTAACCTTGTTCGAGATCACAGCAACATCCAGCAGTATAAACACCCTCATTAATGGCAGCTGAGTGAGTATGGCCAGAGTTTACTTTGATACCAATCTTCATAAAAGATTTAGGAGTAGCGCGAGCACCATTTAGACCTACATCTCCGTGCATACCACACTCGATACCGTTTACAGTAAATGACTCATCTTGTTTAAGGAACTTAACAGAACTATCGAAGTAGTTACCCATGTAACGCCAAGCGAAAAGATCTCTTGTCTCACCACAGTTCTTCATGTCCTTGTGCTGACGAATCTGAGATTCTAACAAATAGATCGCATTGTCAATGTCGGGTTCTTCGTGATGAGTTGTCTCACGAGCCCAACGATCATATGCGTTATCGTGATTAGACTTAACCACTACACTTTGGCACCAAGCTCTTTTAGTGCTATTTAAGAACTTACAAGCATCATTTACTTCTTTCTTAACTGATTCTCCACTCATCTTCTTCATGAACAATTTGTCGTCACGATTGTGATGATTACGAACTTTAAAGTCCAATGTATCATGGAAGAATTGATAACGAGGTTTTAGAGTATCGATAAGGTTCTTTTCTCCGAACCAGTTGGCTTCTGCGACTTCTTTGTTGAGGGTTGCATGATGAATATCACCCCATGTAATAGCGTCTACTCTGTGACCAGTTGTACACATGCCGTGCTCATATCGATCTGTGAGGTCGTAGAACGCTCCACAGCGTTCTGCCAAAATGTGTCTGGTGTGAAACTGTTTACCATTAACTACCTCCACTACTACTGCACCAATTTGATGATGAAATTCACCTTTGATACCAGCGTTCTTTTGAATGAAGTTTGCTTCAGTAATAGAACCAGTAGTCATGATATGCTTTGCAAGCTTACCTGGACGAGTAGGTACCGGCTCTTGTGCTACTTTTGGGTGAGGAATGATCGCTGATTTTTCACCAGTAAATGTTTGGTAACCGGATAAAGGATTTACAGCTGTTGGTAAAATATTTAAATTACCGAGCACTTCGACCTTATTGTTCAATGCTACACGATCGTTCACTAGATACCTTTGTATCTTACGATCATAATAACAAGCTTGAACTTTCTTTTGAGCATCCCCTAAACCACCAGCCCACTCTGAGTCATTGGTATTATAAGTAATGCCTGGGATCATGATCTCCGCATTGTGTGCCTCTGCAAAAGCTTCTAAGTTACGAAGGAAACCTTCATGAACCTTAGTTCCAATTTGAGCAGATGTGATCACAAAAGTCTTTCTTTCATAATGACCGAGTGCTTCACGTAGTTTTTCTTTATCTTGCTCCATAAGAGCTTCGTGGTACCAGTAAGAAACAATACGCCTCTTCTTACCTATGGCACGAGCATAGGCAGAAATAGAGCCAGCTTCTTTAAAACCTTCGATTATTTGCCTCCAATGAGGCTTATCTTTGTGTGCCATAAGTACTCCTTATTGTTCGTGTGTTAATATTGCACCAAATATGCACCATCCCCAACCTGCCGTTGGGATAGATGCTAAATATATTGCCCCGATTAAGAAGCATGCGCAGATAGAATTTTTAGGCATACTACATTCCAATAAATTCAGGTTTATCTCGAACGATTTGTAAACCATGGATCTTGTTACCGTCTTGATCAACAAGATGAATTGTAGTTCCACATTTCCGTTCGTATGTGATTGCTGCAGCGAGAATTGTTAGTATTTCTTCTGGAGTCATGTTGTCCAAAGGATCTTCATAGAACGCAGGAGCAACTGAAGCATCTTCTACAACTGGTGCTTGAGCCACAGCTTGAGCAATCTTTTGTTCTGCTGTTAGGTTTATTTCGTCATTTGGGTCTTTAGCCACAGATTTCTCCTTTTCAAATGGAGCTGGTTCGACCTTAACTTCCTTAGGGTCATAATCCAGCTTAGGGTTTTTGTTTACATGTTCTGGTTTAACTAGACCCATTTGGATAGCTTGATCCAATGGAATAGCCGCATCGTTCTGATCTTTGTTAGTGTTTACGAACTTACTTGATCCACCCGCATTGTCAGTTATATATACTTTGGGCTCTCTACGAGTTCTCTTTGGCTTAGGACGACCTGGTACAGCGAGTTTATCCGCTGCAAGTACGTTCACATCTCCGAATTGTCCCAGGGATTGTCCCTGGGGTACTGAGAACTCCGGCCATTGTTGATCGCTGGACATATTACTTTTCCTTTTTTACATAGTTTAATTGTTCAGCCAAGATCTCGTTCTTCAATACTTCAAATGGAACTAATAAACCGTCTGCATTGAAAACGTCTTTGGCTTTTTTATCCCAGTTTAGGGAGAGCGCACTATCTGCTGCACAAGACACATTTGGTAATACCTTGTTCAAACATTCGCACATAATTCTTTCAAGTTCTTTAGCAACCTTGGTAGCAATCTCTGGATCAGCAGTCACATCTCCAAGTATCTCATCGTGAACAAATGCCCATGGATGAAAGTTTCCTTTAAGAATACTTGTCGAATTTGGAGACCAGCATGCTTTAGCTACTTCGATTACCGCAAGAGTAGCACCCTCAGCACTAGGGCTTTGTAGAATAAATCCATTACTACAAGCAGCAAAAGAGCAATTCGGACGAACCATGCCCATGGGCGTTTCGTACTTGAACTTACTTTTCTTTTTGGTGGAGAAGTCATAATCTTTCATCTCCTTATTGATCATTCTTACCAGTTCCGCTTCCGGAGCAAAGATCCTTTCCCAGATCGCTTTGTATTCTTCAGCTTCCGAGATAGACATTTCGATGCCATAGTCCGCTGCGGATACGTGAGCAATCGTTTTCGCCCCCATTCCACCCAGTATCCCCAGACCAATTGGTTTTGCGGAGTTACGGTAATGCGCGTGGAAGTATTTCGGGACTGGATTACCTTTTTCGTCAATCTTGCCCTCATAGTTGCAGAGGAACTTATCCTTCGCTTTGTACTTATGGAACTCGTGGTAGATCGCTTCATCGTCTTCCGAGGAGATCCCTTTTCCATCACAGTCCTCACGGAACCATTGCTCTGACAAGTAAGCTCTTTGAGCTGCCAGGTACCCATGGGCATCCCATCCATTGTCGAAAATCTTTTTATATACTGATTCTCCGAAGATAGTGTAGGCTCTGTAAGCTGCGGATACAAATTCGAGAGACGAGTAGTCCGTGGATAAGATCCAATGGTCTTTTCTAGCTCTAAAACAGGTTCGGGCCATCTTATGGACATTTTGGAGATTTGCACTCGGATAGAGCGAGCCAGCGAAACCACTGGTTCTACCAGTTTCTTTAAGAACGTCAAAGTTCCCATGTACTACCTCCGCTATTTCACCTGTCTTCCTATTCGTCATACGAGGAAGCTCAGTTGTTTGTAATTTAATAAGAGATGCACGGTGAGCAAATTGTTCAAGCACAGGATCTTTAAAGGCATAAATATCTAACCATTCAGAATCGTGTTTAAGCTTGCTCCAATTTCTTGTTACAGCTTCAATTGCTTCTTCTTTGTTCTTACCGTTCTCTTGATAATAAGTGTAATTATTGAGAGTAGGATCAATAAATTGTCCTTTTTTATCATAGGCACCATCAGTGAAGTGAATATCGAAATCTCCTGGACGATCTATCCATAGAGAAATTATATGCTTCTTTAATTTTTCGCCATTGGTCTTGTCGTAATAACGTTCAATTTTGTTACCATCGTCATCAAGTACAAATTCTCCAGCAGCCTTCACGTATTCTTCAGCACCTTTCATTTTAGGTGGACAGTCGCATAGCCATTCGCGATTGAACTTGTCTTGCTTCTTCTTACAGCCTTCAACGTGGGATTTAGTAGCTCGTCTAAAACACCTGTCGTCGCATTTTAGTATACCGTACTCGTCTTTTTCTTTTGGACATCCTTTATAACAACTCCAAGAGAAAGAAGGGTGTGGAGGGTAACAAGGTTTTAGGAATCCCTTATTACGGTCCCTTTTAAGATAAATTTCTACCTTCTCAAAATCACTCCAGAACTTTTCGTCGTCAGTATCCGGAACATACGGTGGATAAAGGAGATTAAGCCTTTCCTTGGATAGTTGATCCTCAAGCATAGTTCTGAGCTCTTTGATCTTTTTAGGATCAGTTCTTACCCCTTCGATAGAGTATCTGTACATATGGAAGTCAAGAGAGCATCTGTGTGCTAATGTTTTGAATACATCAACGTTCAGTGCGTCTTTAATATGATTAGCTCGTTTAAGCTGCTCGTCCCATACAGTTAGAAGATATTTAGAATCATCGATAGCATAATCTCTAAAGTTACGGGGATAACGGGCAGCAGGTGTTCCATCAAGCTCTTGGTAGCGAGTTCGTACTGCATCTTCAGCCTCTTTCGATTTCTTAATGTCTTTACCCGTGTATCGTTCGAGAACAGATGCTAGATCATAATCGATCTTCTTTCCTTTTGCATCTTCGTCAAACATGTCACGAGGTGGTTCTGTTGCAATTCGTCCGGTAGTGGACAGGTTAATTAATTTTTCTACGAGGATCGTGTCAATGATTTGTCCTCGGTCATAGAGTTCACAGACCTTATCATAAAGATCTATGTTCTCATTTAAGAAAACCCACATATCAAATTTGGCATTGTGAATAACAATGTACTCTTGTTCAGTGGTGTAGACGTATTCTATTAAATTTCTTTGGTATTCGTTGTAGTTTTCGTCCCCATTAGCAATCAGGAAAGCACCTTGACCTTTATTGGCTAACGACAGACAGATGGACTTTGGTGCCAACTGCTGTGGACCGATCAAAGTGGTCTCGTAGTCAATGGCGTAAGCGTTTTCAATTTTGTATTGCATGGGGACTCCTTTAAACTATAATTTTGTTTTCTGCGATCTCTGGTAAACCATTAGGATACAGCATCGTAAGTAAGTCGCACATCAATGCGCGACCCTGACCATATGCCATCTTTTCATCAATTTGATCAAATAGTTCGTCACGGTCGTCGTAACCGGCTTGTGTTTGAGGGAACTTAGTATCTTGTGAGAAAAAGTTTCCTTTGTAATTAATAACGAGACGAATAGCACATTTATTATCATCTACGTGCTGATTCTTGTTATTGTTAATGTGGTTCACTTTGTGGATCAGCACCTGGCCAATATCTTCATAGTGAAATAGTTGTGAGAATACTGGGCAATCGCCTTCTACGAATGCTCTGAATTGTTTATCGTTCATTTTGGTTTCCCTGTATAATGATTTTGACCCCCCATGTGTACATGTCCTTGAATACAAATTGGACTTGGTGTTTGTGATAATGAAACAGCTTCGGTAACTCGTTCCATTAAAGCATCGTGCCTATTGTTTAGAGCTTTATACTTTTCGTTAAGAGATTTGAGTTCACGTTTAGAAACCCCAACAATATGGTCTTTTACTAGACTGAGTTCTTTATACTCTTTCTCAGCCTTAACAAGCTCTTTGTTCTGTTCGGAGATCGTGCCTTTCTGAACTTCTATGCGACCTTTGAGGGCTTTGTTTTCTTCCTGGACAAAAGCATAGTTAGCTTTGTGAGATTGAATAGTTTCATCACGTTCTTCAATGGTTTTCTTAAGCTCTACATTACGTTCAGCTCTTGCCTTGAGCTCCTTATCGAATGCTACTGCTAGATCAGCAATGTCATTATCTGGAGCTGCTGGAGCCTCTTCGAAACTTTTAATGATCGCATCTTTTTCTTGGATCGTTTCTTGTAGCTCCGTAAAAACTTGTTCTGAATACCCACCGAACTTAATGGCCAGGGTTCGTTCTTCTTTGAGCTTATTGTTTGAGTTCAATAAGACTTTGTACCCCTCTTTCCAATGATCTCGGTCTTTCTTAAATCCGATCACTTGGTTCTGGAGAATCTTTATCTGCTTTGCTTGTTTGGCCAACATTTGAACTTGGGCAGTTTGTTCAACGCCTTTCAAATGTTCTAAATAGTTTTTGTTGAACTCATCCATGATGTCGTCTGTAACATGTGGTTGAGGTGTTTCGAAGGTAGCGTAGTGCCTATCTCCTTCTTGGTGAAATTTTACTTCTGTTCCGTTCATTATCGCAGCCTTAAAATTTGTTCTGGTTTGTGGTTTCTGAATCTGTCATCGCCTTCCATGAATAATTGTATTCTGGCACATACTGAGATTTCCTCACGGTGGTTAATATCTATCATACACAGGTCAAGTAGTTCGGCATATTTATCTTTTGCATCAGCTTTAGTCTTAGATATAATTACCTTTAGATCTCCAGCTTTCATGTTAATTGTTGTTTCTGGATCTAAGTGACTTAGAATATCCATTGTTCTTCATCCTTTTTAAATTGAAAAGAATGCACAGCTTTGGCCCACCGTTTCCGGACTGTGCGTGAGGGTTCCAACATCATCGACATTGACTAGTGTTATCTTGTGTTGGGTTGTGTCGCCCTTTTTACCTTGTACATCAGCTAGGTAGTACACGACCACTTACCTATCAATGCAATCCGTGATAACCTCATAACGACGGCTCAGAGGAAAATACATCTTGGAGTTTTACGAGTTTTCCTCTCGTTGTTTTGCAGAGGCGTTCTATGTCGGAACATAGACTGGTACGCTTGACTTTCGCAGAGGCGGCTAACGTGGGATTATTCCACTAGTAGTCTTTCGATGGTCTACTAGGAAGCGACTAAGGAAACCACGCTAACTATTGCGCTTGACTTTATATAGATCCGTACGTCTGAAGGACGAGCAAGCTACAACTTCCTTGAGAGGGCAGTGGATCTGTTTTTAAAAGCCGTGACGTAGAGGGACGCAGGAATGCAGTCCTTTACACTCAAGAGGTCACGGGCGTATTAAGTTTCTTCTGTGATCAAGGTGTCCTTAAATTCTCCACCATCAACAGACACAGGAATATTATGGCCAGAACTACTATAGTGCTCTTGAACAAAGCTTGGAGCTTTTGAGAGGACATCTTTCTTCACAACTGTATTACGGAAAACCATACCGAAACATTCTTTCATGAGATCAACTTTCTCTTTTGCATGTTGTTCTTTAACTTCAACAACAGCTTCACGGAATTCGAGCTTAGGTGCTCTGATGTTAAGCATATTTTCAAGATGTTCGTTACTTGCTTGAAGTGATCTGTTTTTATCTTTTTCTTCACGTAGATCCTTCATGATCAGATTGTAATCTCTGGTTAGAGTATCATATGATTTTATCTTTTTCTCAAGATCTTTTTCAGCTTTATCACCTTGTTCGAGTCTTTTCTTGAGTGCGTCACCTACCATACTTGGGAGATTTGAATCAATTGCTGCGAGTAGTTCTTCTTTCATTTCTTTTCCTTTGTTTCATCAATAAGTTCTTCGGGCTCATCGTCCCATATATCTCTTTTTTCGGGGATCTTAAATCCTGCCTTCTTAAGTGCAGGGAGTACAGCGTCCTCAAAACATTTAGGACAACAATCAATAGACCAACCCTCTCTACTGTCACATTCGGGGAATACGTCTCCACTGAAGCTTTGTATCTTAGTATCTTGGTCAAACCAACTATCTCCTTCCTTCTGCCAGTTGACATCTTTACCACAACGATCACATTTAGTGTGGTCGTACTCTTCGACTACTCGCTCTTCTAGAGCAGGTTTAGTCACTTTTTTATTGACTCTCATCACGTACCTCCATTACTAATTTATCATCACCACGCCAATATACATCCTTGAGTGGATATTCTTCGTTACCGACCTTTACGATCACTTTTGAATTACGAGTAGGGTCGGCTGAAGCTTCTTCCCACTCCATCGATGTGTCAAGGAGTTCGTGAACTAGTCTACGAGGGGTCATACTTTACCTCTGGAATATGAGTCCATTTAAAATAGTCCATAGGAGATTCTACTTTGTCCAGAGAGTCTGTTATCTCATTATCTACTCTACGAGCTGTTTTAGTGTATAAACGAGTACCCTTTATTTCAGTGATGTAATACTTTATACCCCTTATAAAAAGCCAATCACCTTTCATTATGTCGTATTTTTCTTTAAGATCTATGAGGTATCCTATATGGACTCCAAAAGCAAAATCGTCACCTATGCCATAAGGTTCTTTAGTATGTAAATTAAGAACACTATTAGTCATCCCTTTTAATATAGTTATATGCTTTGGGTCTCTTTTGGGATACCCAAACAATTTGTTCCAAAGTTTCATACTATCCTCCTTTTACTAAATCTGGATTGTAGTTCTTAAAAGAGTAAACAGATTGTTTTACAAGTTCTTCTGTGACTTTTTTGTTCTGTTCGTGCATTTCCCAAGTAGTAGGAGTAGGAAATAATATCTTACAAAGTATTATGACTAGTCCAAAAATTACGCCTAGACCAGATAGTACTATCATTAGTTCGGGAGTCATACTGTTCTCCTTTTAAATATCCCAATAAATAGTTCCATATTTACTACGAATCCTTTTAACTTTATCTAACCAAACAAAAGTTCCGTTAGCAGTTCTTATAGGGAACCAAGCGAACCAAATGTCTCTTCCATAGGGATTATATTTCATACTGTTCTCCTTTTACTACATCGGTTGACGTTTGTAGACAAATTGTCACCATTTAATACTAAGTGGCTACATTTATTATAAAATAGATCTCGTGGACACGACTCCTAAAGATGGTGTACTTTTAACCACGTACCTAGAGAGAAGAGAGCATTCCTTATTGGGGTTTGCAAGGTACTATCACCGAGATCTAAACTGAACAGGTGGGGCTCGAACCCACGACCTACTCTAACAGGGTACTACCCTCGACATTAGTTATTTGAGTTGCTACTACCAACTGAGCTACTGTTCCTGTGTTGACGGTTTTGAGAGAACCGTCCTAAAACTCCGTACTTTTGATTCTAGGTGAAGGATGTACGACCCGTCCCCTAATTCCATGACCTACTAGGGGAGCCCTTATACGCTGTTTGTCATGGTATATCTTTTACAGAAACTGTCCGTAGAAATGGATAGTATTATTAGTCCTTTTAAGAACTTCAATTCTGTCATGTCCTTCGAAAGTCATTTCAGTGCTGTCGTGAAAAATAACACTGATGCGTAAACCTGGACCAGAGTTAATAAAAACATTATGTCTTTCCAGCGAATATTCAATAAGATATTTTTCAGCTGATTCTTTTAAAGCTTCCATCTGCACTTCAAGAGCTAGAATACTATCTTTTTCTTCCTGTAAGTCACTGATCTCTTTTCCGATCTTAGCATCTTTTTCAACAAGCTTTTTACGCTTACATTCGAGATTTACGATCTTTTCTTCAATCTGTTCTACTCTGTTCATCTTTCTGTCCCACATTGTTCGCACTTGGACCATCTACGGAGCATTTCTGCACCACAGCCCTTGCATTCGATTATTGTATCAAAGAGTTTACACTCTGACTTAATCTCCGACATTGACACTGTTGGTGTAACTGTGCCATTTCGCTTCCCTTCGTAGTAAGCACCTTTGTCAGACATGATGGTTTCAGATCCATCTTTCTGTTTAACGATCTGATAGCCGTGTTTATTATCTCCACGGCTGATCGCTTTAAGGGTCTCGGTGCGAACTTTATCTGGCTGTTGCTCACCAAAGTTCACCATGCCCGACATTAACCAATACCGAGAGCAGTTTGATATGATGGATGAAGAGTGTTACCGTATTTAGCAACTACTTCTTCACTGAGCTCAGATGGGTCCGGTGCTTCGAGAACAAGAACTTTCGTAAAGATCTTAACGTTACCGTTTGCGTCTTTCTTCTTCTTGTCTTCTTTACGATTTGTTTGATAATCACGGATAGATTTGATCTTCAATAGACCACCTTTCCAAGGATTATCACCAACCCATTCGAAACCTTTTTGATCTGCTGTAAGCTTACGTTCACCATAAGCTTCTTCCCAGAGTTTTTCCCACTCTGCGTCATTCTCTGCATCAACTTCTGAGAAACGGTGTGTGCGCTCAATACCTTTACAAGCAGCAATGTGTTCGCTCATGTACTGCTCCATCATGGAGTGATTGTCATCGTACTTCATCATTGTGTGGACAGGTTGGCCTTCAATGAAACTCGGAATACCACCGATCTCTTCAGATTCAATAATCTGGATTGGGGTGAATGTAGAGATTGCGAAGATCCCCTTTGAACTTTCCGATACTTTAAAGCTCTCAATACGACCGATGAACTCACCGTACATGTTATTGATTACTGTTGACTTAAGGCCGCCGCCTTTATTTGCTTCTGATGCACTTTTGAAAAATCCCACTTGGATCTCCTTTTTTACTTAATGTACTTAATTACTGTTCGAATCTGGACTTCAGATCCTTTATTACTCTTTGATCAATATCTCTCGCAATAATGCCCATCTCCTTCATAGCTGCACTTGATGCAATATGAGGCTGATGTTCATAGTTACCGTATATGAGCTTATTCGGAGATCCGGCTTGGTGCTGGAACAACGCATCCGCTAATACGGCTGAGAACATATTATGATCAAACTTATTTGAGAAGTTCGTGACGTAAGTTAATTCGTCATAAGGACTTCCTGTTCTGTGGTTCCGTCCTATACTTTGTTCTGCTCTATCAGCTTCCCGTGGGAACTGTAGAAAGTAAACGTGTTCTACTGGTTGAGCATTGATACCTGCATTGTAAGCATCAATACTTGCAACCAATATTTTACTTTTGTGGTATTCTGAATTATTCATGTTCTCGTAACCCTGTTTACCAGAGTCACAAAGAACTGAATCTAATCCAGCTTCCTGTAATACTTCATGGCACCACTTGCCCATTTCTTGGCGTTTGTACCATATGATCACACCACCACGTTTCTTGGGTAAACTCTTCACCCAATTTAGTACTGCCTGGATCTTGTAATCACAAACCCTTACGGCTTTTGAATCTCGAACCAAGCGACCCTCAAAGTCTAAAGCTTTCATGACTACCCAAGCATCGTAAAGATCAGATCCTACATGCTCTGCACCGTGGTTCTTCATTGAAGTGCCTAGTAACAGAGGTGTGTCTAAACCTTCACAAGAGAAATCTCTTAACCAGATTCTAACTTGTCTATGATAATCTTGGGCAGCTCTATGGTATTCTTTAGATCTTTCAAGCAAATCTTCGGCATCCATGATCGAGAGTTTTTTACGCTCTGCGATCACTTCAACCGTTGGCCACGTTAAGGAATTGTAGAACCCAGCCGTAAGCTCAAAATCATATCTGAACTTATGAATCGCGAAGTCAATAATGTCTCCGTCTGGGCTTGTGTCCATATCGTGCAACTGTTTAATAAGCTCCTGTAATCGAGGCATTCCTGGGTAATCGTCCGGTACTTCTACAGGTTGATTACTGAATGTAATAGATGTTCCGAGATCTCCGTCACCTACAGCAAACACTACTCCGCTTGTGGTACCAAGGCGGTGATTGTACGCTTTCCGATAACCTGCGATGTCGCGTTCAAAGTTGTTACCGTCTCTATTGGCCCACAGTAGCATGGGATGAAGAACAGCACTCGAAGTGAATTCACTGAAGGTTGTGTCGATGACAGCTTGCCAATTGGATAGCTCTGAATCAGTATCCGGAATAGGGGCTTTGTCCTTAAGGCACCAACGCAATAAGTGTGCGTAGTCCTTTATTCCTTTCTTAGCCATAGTTCCCGATAGAGCTATGAATTCAGTCTCTGGATGTTCAACCATCCATCTATTAACTCGCTTATATCTTGAGGAAGTTTTGTTACTCAAGTTGTGTGCCTCATCCGCAATTATCAGTTGAGGAGCTATGTTATTAATCAGATCATCCGTATCTACAATCGATAACTGTGACCAAGACATTATGAACAAACCAGATTTTTGCTGGGATGCTTTAAGTCTATTTGCTTTTGTTTTCCCAGACAGAACATGAACTGGTAAGTTCACGGGCATCTGTCTTCGGAGCCATGGTAGTACTTTTTCAACAGTCTGCAATGTGAGCTTTGGTGGAATCAGTAGGATAATCTTTCTGAGCCCTTTCCTGTACGCTGCACATGCACAACCGATAGATATTAAAGCTTTACCTCTACCGACCCCAATGTACCCGAATAGTCCACCATTACGGAGATATGCAACAATCGCTTCGGACTGTGTGTCTAGTAATGATTTAATCTCTGCACTGGGGAGTAGCGTGGCCTTAGAGAACTTATCATGTAAATGTAAGCTCAATGGCCTGTTGATTGGAGCATCTAGTATTCGATTCATCTCGCGCATCTGGAACTCTTTTAATCGGTCGGGTTCAAGACCAGCGGACATGTCGAATGGCATAGTTTACTCCTTAATTTTTGCTAATTTCTTTTTAGCCTTGATGATCCATCGTGCTTGATTGATAGCATCATCTAGGGCGTTGTGATTGTTAGCTTTGGATCTACAGTCAATAAGGTTCGTTACAGTACGGCAGTCCATTACAGACCACCATGACCAAGGGACTTTCATTCCAAAATCTTCTAAAAGAGATTCTGTTCTAACAATGTCAAAGGTAGTACCATGCGCCCAAATCTTTCTACCTGGGTATTTAGTTCCAATGAACTCACATAGGTCTACGAGTTTCTCTACGGTCTCAGCAAAGTTATTGGCTTCATTTTCATCATCATGGACTATAGGACAAACAGTTTTCTGTCTCTGCCACCACTTAAGTGTACTTGCACAGATAGTTCTACCATTGTCGATCTGAGGCTGTACTGGTAGTTCACAATAGAATGAGTCTGCACAGGGGTTGTTCTCCGAGACTGAAAATACTGTAACACCAATCGATAGGATCACTGCGTTGTTATTTGTCCCTAATGTCTCAATGTCGAGCATGAGCTCATAATCATCTGGTTCCATCTTCTTCCTTTGGTCTTGTGAACTTATAGTACACTTTGTTAATTGTTTCGTTCTCTTCCACTTCAGCGATTTCCCACTGATCATATGTATCGTCGAGCCAACAGAGCATGAGAACGCCTTTGAGCCATTCCCACGCTATTTGTCGGTGTTGAGGATCATCGAGAGCGAATGTTCCCGAGATCTGATACATTTTAGCGACCCGAGTAAACTGTTACGTTACGATCTTCAATGATCGCATTGAGTAAAGCCTGTTCTTCATGGCTATAACCACATGCAATAATTGTGTAACCTTTGAGCTCTGCAAGTAAATTCTCCCGAGCTTGACGGAACATATCTTTACGTTTGAAAGCATCGAGCTCCCAGTAAGATTCTGCACCAGCTTCACTTGCTAATTGTGCACTCTTAAGAGCGAAGATCTCTTGGAGTCTTATGTAGTCACCTGGGACTCCACCTGCTGGGTAACAATCGATAAGGACTGTAATTCCAGTTGATCGGGACTTGTTAAGTTTCTTGATAGTGAAATCGGCTTGAGTGCTTGTTTTAGGAGTACGAGCCGCCTCAAGTTTCTGATCGATTTGTGCGTGTTTTTCGGCATCAGTCTTCTCCGCAAAAGATTTTTCTTCCTGTTCAGCTTTCGCGGCTGTTTCAGCTTCTTCCTCAGCTTTCTTCTTGGCCTCAGCTTTCTTCTTGGCCTCAGCTTTTTCTTTACGTTCAGCTGCTTTACGCGCTTTCTCAGCATCTTCCAATGGTTTAAGAAGAGCTTTGAGATCATTAATTTTTGAACTGTTCGGAATTTGATCTTCCATGCCAGCTGCAATGAGACCATCTGAAAGCTTCTTGATCTCTGCTTTGTACTCTTTGATCTTCACGGCATCAGACTTAGATTCTGCCACTTCTGTTACTTCTTCAACAGTCTGTGTGTTATTTTCTTTTGCAGGTTCTTCTGCTTGATTTGTTACTTCTTCGGTTGCAGTTGTGTTACTTGTTTGTTCGATTTCTTCGAGAACAGCAGCTTGTTCACTTGTTGCACCGGTTGACATATTAAAAGCCATTTTTCCTTCATCCTTTTTTAAGTGTTGCTCGACTTTAAGTTCGAGTTCTTTGATTTTCATATTTGTTCTACGCTTGTACGAATCGGGAGATTCTTGCGCCATACAAACACTACGATAAGGACAACCATTATATTTACCACATGCACTGATGTCACGGGGTAATTGTGAGGTCGTCATTTCACCTCTATGGATCTTGAGTCGATACTCTAGTTGTCCAAGAGATTGTTTGTAAACTTCATTCCAAGTTTTTTCACAATCTGCATATGATACTACACCTTGAACCTTACGAACCTGTGGTCCGTTTTTCTTAGGATTAATCATGAACTGATTGTGACATACGTTGATCATCTCCGGTATCGGTAGTCCGGACATTTCGCTGTATTCTTTAGCCCACCAGTAAGCATAACATCGCAATTGTCTGTCTTTACCTACATAGCGTTCTGAATCTGGGTCTTCATTTGTAGTCCAGTCAAAGCTAGAACAGGTCTTGTGATCCTCAATGTCGAATCCAAACGCATAGTCAATCTTGAGAGTAAAGTACATGAGTTCATGTATTGGAATTCTTTTCTCAAATTCAACAATTGCATTTGGTTCTCTGACAAGTACTGATTTATCAATACCCATCTGAATGGCTTTCTTGAGCATAGTCTGCTCATCAGAGTTCAACAGGAATTGGGCTTTCTTACCGAAATAGTCGTAAAGAATCTCCCAGCCAGGTTGGTACATGACTGGTTCCTTACCTGTTCTTCTACTGATACCATTCTCGTCCACATCGAGGTAGATCTCTATTTGCTCGTGAGCAATAGAACCCTTACCTGTAGATTTATTTGGTGGCTGGGGCAGGTAGTCAATTGAACTATAGCCCCATTTGCGAGTACAATCTTTTTCAGTATTACACTGACTGATTGAGCTTGATTTAGGTTTAAAAGATCCTTCATTCATTTTGTCACCTTATATCTTGGAGTTCTATTAGATGGGCAATAAGAACGCTCTACTGTAAACTCTTCAATCATACAGGTCGACGGTTCTCTCTTACTGTTAGGTTTACCAAAGATATTGGGTCTTGACATTACTGAACTTAACTTTTGGCCAACAGCTCTTTTTGCATCTGCTGATATTTTTGTATTTTCTTCATCAGTGTAGATCTCTATTCCAGAATCTAGTCTTAGTACATCTGATTGTCCCTCTGAATCAAGTAATTCAAAGATGTCAATATTGTTAAGGTCGTTACCAAGGTTTCCAGTCTTTTCAACTACGAAGCAAATTGTTCTAAGAATGTCACTATTAACATCACTCTTACTAAGCATTCTCTTACGTAGTCCTAGGGAGATGTCTGGTAGGCCAAATATCTCAGTAACTATGTAATTGAGTATACTAGTAGTCTGAGGGAATCTGTGGCCTTCTTCGAGATCTTTTGAGGGTTTACCATGATCGAGATATTCTTTCATGATAGTGTAGATCGCTGACATAATCATCGGGCGATTGTCTTTGATCCAATTAACGTGACCTCTTGGATAGCTCTTGAACTTGTAACCGTATGGCTTTTTACGTATAGAAATATACATAGAACGCTCTGCCATATCCTTGGACATTGCCATGCCGTTGGTAGTTACGTATAAAGATACTTTGTCAGTCTTTAGAGTGGTACTGGCCTTCATTGCCTCACGGTGACGCATGGTATCAGAAGTCAGCATTGATTCAATAAAAGAACTACTAAGCTCTTTCATTTTTCGGTCCGGCTTCATGTTATCCATAATGATCAAGTTATCGCCTGCTGCAACAGCACTACCGAGCTTATCATCAAGAGACCCAATAGAGGAGTCGTCCTGGGTGATCTTAGCTGGACTATCTGCATAAGGAACTGTGATAAAATCAACTAAAGTGTTCTTACCTGCACCTTGAGCATCTGCATCAACGTACCATACTGGTCTGTGATTTCCTTCAAAGAAATCTGCAAAACACATAGCTGGTGCGAATAAAGCTGCAATTGATCGAGATAGATCCGATTCGTTGACAAATTCAAAATCTGTAAATAGACTCAAGATTAGCTCCTTGGCATCATTAAGATCCATGAACCCATAACCTTGAACTGGTTTAGTAATTAAACAAGCTTTTTCATCATCGTACTCCATTATTAATTCTGCGCCATTGTCCAATTCCTTGAACACTGGTACTTCTGACATAATCTCTACTTCCCTAAGTTCCTTTAAGAACAGATGGGATTTAATTAACTTATTACATGAATCGTTATCCAAGGGCTCTACCTTGAACAGTCCTTTTGCGTCTTGCTTAACAATAGCAATGTAAGGCTGTATGATAGAAGGAAAACTGCTTACCTCCACAGGTATCAAAGTTGATTCTGTAGGATCAAAGTAACTAACCTGCTTACGATAGGCATAAAGAGATCCAAATGCTAAATGAGGAATATCTTTAGTCTCACCATTCAATAGTTTGCCTAATTTGGAAGCGTACTTGAATATCTCTAATTTCTTAAGAACTCCTGGACGATATTGCATATCAGCAGCTACTTGATCAAGAGAAACTTCAAGCTTCTCATAGTCCTCTGGTTTCTCAGAGTTTGCTGCTTTATAGATCTCCTTATCTATAGCCTCTAAAAGATCTGGGTCAGATCCATCGAAATCTACTTCTTTAAGAGATTCAACATTTCCTTGGGCTCGCTCCTTACGCTCTTTAAATTGATCAGCTATGTATCGTTGGGCGTTAACACATCCNTTGTAAAGGGCTTCTTGGATGTCNCCTTCGTAATGTGCTCCTCCTTCTCTACACGAATCAATAAACAGATGATATAGTTCATCAACTGACAAAGGGTTTTTCCGTTTGTTCCTCTTGACCCACTCACCAAAAAATTCGGGGATAGCTTCGAGTAAGGCTTCTTTAATCCCTTCACTCGGAGTTTCAGCCAACCCTTCTGCCAACGGGGTAGCGAACTCTTCTCCAAACTGTTCAACAATATTTTTACGCATTCGGCTGAACTGATTGGGCTTGTCTGGAACTGTAAATTCATTAAGTTCATCAGGGATCTCCTCTACTAAAGATGATTCTAAAACGTACTTAGGGTACACTTTTGTGTACCATTCATCCCAGCCTGTGCTTTCTTCAACCCACATGGCGTATTGCATATTGCCTGCACCAGTATTCCCCTTGCTAGCCCAATCGACACGTACTGTTCCTGGGCACCTAACAAGTGAAGAGGAATCAAATAGCACCGCTGTGTCCGGTGCGTTACCATTTTCCTTATTGTAGCCAAAGTCAGAAAACATCTTAGCGATCAATCTTGTGCGTTTCTTGTACTCATCATTGTCTGGCGCGTCAATTCTGATCCATGCGTGGATAGATTTGTTACCAGTAAATATGAGTGCTTCGTAAGGGAGATCTACTACATTAAGTAAAGAGAACTGCTCGTTCAAGTCAATCGTATCGAATTCAAGTACCGCGTATTTAAAGGAAACTACATTATCCTGTTTCCTTGAGCCCTTAATTGGGTTCACCGTTATGTACTGTTCCATACGATCACCTGCAAACGGATCGATGACAGCACATTGTCTTGGATCGCAGCAAGTTCCGTAAGTCTCTCCTTCTACAAGCAAAGTTGTTAGTGCAAGTACATGATCAACTTTGGTATTTTCTGGAAATTTAATATCCTCGATCTCGTCGGGGAGATAGTGATCTGGGAGCTTGTTTTTGTTTCGTCTTATTTTATTGTTGAACTCAGCGACCTTACTTGTCTCCACATCTCCGAAATACTGGGCATATTTAGATTTGTCGTAGCTATCTCCTAAGTTCTCTTTTACCATGTAGACCAATGAGCCCATGGTCAATCGGCCGTCAGCCTCTAGTCCAGCATCGTAGAACTTAGTGTAAGTAAAGTCCTCGTCGTAGAATTCGTTCTGACTTGAGAATTCGTCAAAGATGTCAAAAGCTAAATCTTCATCATTTAGTTCGTATTTTAGAATAGGCACCAAGGATATCCAGGAATCATATTCAAGACCTGTGCCTTCGTTGTCAATGTCGTTAAGGAGTGCTCGTATATACCCAACCTTATCGCTAACTGCTTTAGTTGTAGTAATGTTACTTGCGGAACTATATATTCCCATACGACCTCCTTATGTTTAACTGCTCATCAAAAAGGAGATAAGCTCGTGCTTGGTAATATCTTTATCTAAGAACTGAAGTGCACCGAGTGCTGTGTCGAAAGCTTTTTGTCTACGTGGATCATCGAACGAGATTTCCAGGAATTGTAATTCGCCTTCCTCTTGCTTTAAATAATCTGGAATATTAGTAGCAGTTACAGGTGCTCCAGGAGAGTAGCCTTGAGCCTTTTTATACTCCGGTGTAAATTGTACTGGGTTGGATTGGCCACTTACATGTGGTGGGCAGTCCAGTAGTGTTTCTCCATGAGGAGTTTTCTCAACGTGCTCAAAGAACTCTTCATCCAATGATGTAAAGCGTTGATTAAGTTTCTTGAGATTTTCTTCCCAAGCTGTGAGTCTGAGATCTTGTTGGCGTAGATGGGCCATTAATGCCTTACCATGAGTTCCTAAGGAGGGCCCATCGCTTAATACTTCCTCGAGCTCGTCAAAGCTCATTGTTTTACGTTGTTGGTTTTGTGCCATGATGTGTCACCTGTGTGTTTAATAGATCTTTTAGTTTAGATACCCCCTGGGTGTCCCTGTAGAGAATTTTAGAGTCGTTTGAAGAAATTTTGGATATGTTTTCGCAGCCTTCTGCACATAAATGGTATGTCTTGCGCTCATATGGCCCAGTTTTACATCTTGGGAAGAACCTGCGTACAGCGTAGTTCTTGAATACAGATATTACTGTGAAGCACAGAGTTATGCCTGTGACATCCCATACAGTTACGGGCAAGTCGAACAAAGGGTAGATTAAAAGTCCGGCTAACCAGTTAATAATTGTCCCAGAGAATGTGTTGAAGTTCGCTTCTATGAATGATTGAACTTTGGACTGCATACGATACCCCCCTCTGTGATTATTTCATCCAGCTCAGAATTATCTCCTCTAATAATTAAGGGATTTTCTAGGACTCCAACTTCAACCAAATCTTGTACACTTGGACAACTTATGATATTTTTACTTTTTTGCATTTAAAATTTTTTCCTTTTTTTGTTTCCATAGATAATCCTTGCGTAGCCTCATGGCCATACCGATCGCATCTATGCAGTGCTTGTACTCTGTCATTGACATGTTCAAGAAATCTTCTTTGGGTACAGCGTATTTATTGGTTCCGGAGCCTTTTATAATCGGCTCCTGTCCAAGTGATTTAAGTATCTGTGCTTGGTGGGCGTGCTTTTGAACTGATCCTTTCCACTCTTGAGGTAAAGCGATCTGAATGCCCTTACAGTGTTGAGAATTGGCCAAATACATACAGCCAAGTCCACTTGATCTTGCAAGCTTAATAAGAGATGCTGGGTTCGACTTTTTGTCGCCAGCGTAAACTTTTTGTCCTTCTACCATTGCGATAAAATCATCATACAACTCTGCACCGGACTCAGCTAAGTGCGCTTTGCACTGTGTGAGTTCATCGCTGTTGCGTGATTTAATCACCCAAGCATTTACTTCTGTACCATCGAGATTGATGGAGCCAAAAGCTTGGTGCTTGGTATCGGGATCACATCCAACAAAGAGTTTGATGTTGTTCATGATTTTTCCTTTTTGGTTTCTTTTTCTTCCCCTGTATCGCACCATTTTTTAGATTTTTTGTTGTAAATAACTTGTTTATAATCACTTACATATGGCGTTTTTTAGCACTTTTTGTAGGAAATATTAGCACCTTTTTTCGACAAAATTAAAAAACTTGAAAAAAAGTTAAAAAATCGATTTGCATTGTACTTAATTAGGTGCTAATATGTATGTATCTACTAAATAAAACAAAAGGAAAAATCATGATAAAACCTAAACATATAATATGGTTGATCTACGTATTCATAATTGTTACTTGTGTGGCTTGTGCAATCAAAAAATATAAAAGTAGTCTAAATGCTCCTAGCGAGACTTATACGATAGAACAGGCCATAGAGTGCGCTATACTGGCTGAGGAATCTGGTCAATACGAATATGGAGATAACGGTAACGCCTTGGGCATTTTACAAATACATCCTATAATGGTTCGAGAGGCAAATAGGTTGTTACGTAGACAGGAGTTTGATGATTTGGATCGAATAGATATAAAGAGGTCTAAAATGATATGTTTTGTATTTTTTGTTGAACAAATTCGCAGATACCGCTTGCGTTATGGTAAAATGCCTCCTATAGTAATTTTAGTCGGTTCTTGGCAGTCCGGAGCAATTGAAACTCCAGCTAAGAAGTGGTACTATAAGAAAGCCAAGAAAGCTTGGTATAAAGTTAAAAATGGAGAATGCTAGAAATGCAAGAAGAACTTCAAGTAAACGCAGACATAATGTCTTGGTTAGAAAATCAAGCAGACCAAATAGAGACAGAGGGGCAAGGTGATGAATGAAGAAGAATTATGGATCAGGCACAACAGTACTCCGAAAGAGCTCGAAGAGATTGAACAGTGGATGATTGAACGTCATACATTTAAACGCCAACTTGAGGAGGCTAGAGAGTTAATTGAAGATGCAGTTACACAGCTAAGTTATTACTCAGCTTGTGCTGGGACTCAAGCCACTGAGTTTCTAGACAGGAACAAAGATCTAATTGAACAACTAAAGGAGAAAAACAATGAATAAACAAGAAGGAATTAAATCTAAACAGTGGGAAGAGATGCTGTCAGAACTAAAACTTGAAAAATGTGAAATACAAAAAAAAATCAACATAAGAGTAAATTTTTTAGAAAACAAAAGTGAATCTAAT
>JABSRR010000139.1 GCA_013215025.1 Pseudomonadales bacterium | reverse complement strand
TTTTTTTTTTTTTTTTTTTTTTTTTTTTTTGGGTTTTTTTTAATTTTTTTTTTTTTTTTTTTTTTTTTTTTTTTTTTTCGCGAGGGCCTCATGATACCATGACACGTCATACTGTTGGCAGAAGCTCGCAAGCTGACTGCCTCTAAAGAAATACTGCTATGGATGACTCCATCGGAGGCTCCATGGGCGTTACAGGCCTCAGAGTGCAGTGAACTGCTCGACCCTTTGAGAGCGAGCTGCTGGATCTCCGCCCAACACTAGCCAGGTAAGTTTACAAGAGACTGGGGGTACTCAGGCCCACCTTTTCAAAGAAAGATGGTCACTTGCTTCTGGCCTTTTTGGCGTCGCCAAAGGCTACACACACATAAAGAGACAGATGCACACACACACAGACACATACATAAACCAACATCATGCATCAAACTGATGATCAAGTGCTATAAACTGTTGGGCCGAAGCCCGCGTAAAAATTGCAAGAATGACCTTGACGATCAAACTTGACGGGAATTGGAGTAGTTTTCAACTAGCAAACTGCGCACCTCCGCTAGGCGTCACTGATAGCGCAATTGCCCCTTCCGCAAGGATGCTTGGTGTCTTGCAGGGGCCCAAATCCAAGCAAGGAAAAAAGAGGGGCACTTGCTTGTCAAGCCCTTTTGGCAGCCTAACCCTGATACCCCCCCTTTCCACAAAGCAACACCAGGCAACACCAGGCAACACCAGGCACCACCAGGCAGCACCATTAAGCACCACCAGGGGCAACCATGCATACAATAGCACTCTTGAACTGTTGGGGCTTTGCAGCCCCGCAAAAATTGAGAGATTCACATTGATGCGTCCCATTCACGGCAACCTTTAGTAAAAGGCGAAAGATTGGTGCGTTATGAAGTGAACGCTGTGATGCTCAGCTTCTTCAATCAAAGTGCCCCTAGCTCAAAAATGAAGCTGGGAACTTGCTTCTGGCTGCTGTGCTGTAGGGGAGGGGCACGCACACAGAAGCAGCCAATGAAAAGCATAAGCACCATGCAAAAGGCAGGAGGGAACACAAAAAAAGAACACACACAGAAACAAAAGAGAAAGCCAAAACACAAGGAAAAACAAACAAAGGCACCAAGCAAAAGCCAGCAAGCAAGCAAGCAAGCAAGCAGAAGCATGCCAGGAAGATGGCAAGAATATGAACTGTTACCCCAAAGGGTGTGCTGCCCCTGGCTTTGTGCCATGCCAGTGCAACACTTGCAGGCCCCTGAGCAAGCTCGAGAGGACACTGCCCCAAGAAAAATTGATGTGACAAGCAATCCACCGGTTGGTGGAATATCAGTTGTCACACTGATAAGAACAGATACTACACTTGATCATAGCCAAAAGGCCGAGAAGGTATGAGCTGCAGGGTGTGAGGGATCAGCACCACCAAAACATAGAAGAGGAAGACTTGCTTGCAGTCATGGGTGTGCCAGTGTGGGTGCACAAACTGAAGCTGGCAGGGCTGCCCTTTCTGGAGAAGCTTTTACAACACTTTTGAAAAGCATTGGAAGAGGCATTGAGACATGTCCTTAAAAAAGTTGGGAGGCTTAGGGCTAAAGCCCTAAGCCCTAGAAGCCCTAAGCCCTAAACCCTAAGCCTTAGGGCCTAAGCCCTAAACCCTAAGCCTTAGGACCTAAGCCCTAAACCCTAAGCCTTAGGGCCTAAGCCCTAAACCCTAAGCCTTAGGGCCTAAGCCCTAAACCCTAAGCCTTAGGGCTTAAGCCCTAAACCCTAAACCCTGCACCTAAAACCAAGGGCCTAAACCCTAGACCCTTGGGTTTAGCAGCCCCAGGGTTTAGGGTTTAGGGTTCCATATAGCAGCCCTGGGGCTGTGCATTATCACTCATAGCCCCCATGGGCCTAGTGCATAT